>JBBPZF010000925.1:0-2237 GCA_038199105.1 Chitinophagales bacterium
AAATGTATGTTGACTGTGTTGGCCAGCCGCATCTTTATTGGAAAGACATTCCTTATAAAAGCCTTGTGAATAATAAAACGGTAAGCGCTGCAAAACTAAAATTCCGTAATAGGGAAACAGGATTGTACGAAATGACTAAAGAAAATAAAAAAATACAGGAAGATGCGGAAGGGAATTATTACCTCGACGTGCCGGGCATAGCGATTAATGATAACTTCCAGGTCCTCGATGAATATGGAGGATATAACAACCGCATCTACATGATGGCAGTACCTTATATTGGTGGCTTTAATCCTGATTATTCAGGCCTTGATTTTTGTGAAGCAGCTTCAGAAAAAATTGTTGAAGCTATTTTAAAACCTTCGCTTCAGAATAAAACCTGAGATTCAAATAAATTGATAAAGAGTGTACTCTTTCCATATTTGCAGACTATGATTGTAACCTATAAAGAAGATGGCTGGCAGGTAGTAACACAAAGGGCACACGGCATACTGGCCGCACAACTTGGTGCGCAGTGGAAGATTAAAAACAGGCCCTCCCGCTGGACAGATACGTTGCTTGCCATTGCAGAACATGATGATGCAGAAGTAGAATTGGATGGTGAAAACCTGCTTACACCAACAGGTGGCCCGCTTAATTTTGATATGAAAGTGTTTGACCTGGCGCATTGTGAAAAATTGTCCATGCTTACTCAAACAAAGAACCGCTACATAGCACTGCTCACTTCGCTGCACATGGAATTTCTTTATCGCAAGGACGCTGCTAATTATGCCACAGCTAAAATTTTTTTAAAAAGGCAAGCGACGCTGCGTGAAAAATGGCGTAAGGCTTTACATTTAACCGAGGCAGAAACGTTGCGCATTTATGATCTAATGGAATGGTGCGATGCATGCTCGCTACTTCTTTGTCAATGTAGGCTGCAACCTGAAAACCGTGAACTCGAGATCAGCACCGGTCCTGATAAAAAGATCTATCACCTGGTGCAATCAAGTGACGGCACTATAAGTGTTGAGCCCTGGCCTTTTGAAACAAAATGTTTTGATATCTGTTTTGAATACAGGATCATTAAACAATTACAATTTGCATCCTCTGCCGACTTTCGCAAAGCTTTTCTGAAAGCGCCGGTGGAGGAACAGGTTTGGAAGGTGAGCAGGCAAAAAGTTTCACAGAAAAGCAAGAAGGTGTAGGGGTTTTCTAAAATGGATTAGTGGGAACGAAAATGTATTGCAGGAACCCGGCTGCACTACAGGTTTACGCGGCGATTGAGCAGTGCCATTATTTACTTTTTCAAAATAGTAGTTTGCTGACGAACAATTTTGTTTTTGTCCCCCGCCGTGTTTTCTAACATACCTTTTATTTCTTCCATTTTATTATACACCTCCTTTTCTTTAGGAGTAAAAATTCCTGCCAACTCCAAATCTGCAAAATCCTGTAAGAAGCCATCTTTAAAAGTGCCGAATTGAAAGGAACTGTCTTTATATAGGTTATAGACTTTTTCAGCCTCATCAAAATTTTTCGATAATAAGTATCCCAGTGCGAGATTGGTATAAAGAATTTTATCGCTTGAATCTATTTCAAGCCCTTTATAAACAGCATTTATACTGCTATCATATTGCTTTATGAAAAGAAGGTGATAAGAAAGATCATTGTAATCGAGTGAGAGCTTTTTGGTCAATGCATTATTTCCCGGATAATTCTCTGCTTCGCTTTTTAGCATTATCACATTTTCAGCCAACCTTGCAACCATCTTTTTCTGTTCTAAGCTATCAGATGACGTTGAGTTTGCAATGGTCCTGTTTAGCGTACCCAGTTTATCCACATAGTATAATTTTTTTTCAGCCTGCGTGATGCCTGTTAATTTTCTATAAAGCAATACAGCATTATCAAAATAAGTATCATCGTTTTTCTCGTCCACATCCTGGGCTTTTTTAGATTTTCTTTCAAAATAAGTAGCCGCTTCTCTTAATTCATGTTCATTTTCGCTTGACCTAATATCGTCAAAAGATAAATAACCGTTTTCCAGTTTCTCCGCAACGGTTAAGTCAGGAAGCTGAATATTTTTCAAAGCTTCGTCAGTGGTTTGAAAATCAGGATAGGTTTTCCAAAGGAAAACTTTACCATTATTACCTACCGAAAGAATTGAACTGTTATCAATGAAAGTAGCAGTAGTTGCGAGGTTCTTATCCTGTGATGCATATACAGCATTCAACTTAAGTTTGAGTACCGGGTAAGCTGAG
>JBBPZF010000926.1:0-6282 GCA_038199105.1 Chitinophagales bacterium
ATCAATCCTTATACCTGGCTTAAAGATGTATTGATGCGCATACCTGATTATGATGTGAAAAACCTGGCAGAGCTACTTCCTCAAAACTGGAAAAAACCGGAAGCCTGATAGAAGCATAGATGGGTTGGATGATGGCTTACGCTTTAACAAGTGGAATAGTATAGAACGCAAATATTTTTTCCCACCCTGGCGTATTACTGTTTTCATATAATCCATTTCCCATTCAGTAAAATGTATTTCGCTTGCCAACCATGGCATGATGGCTTTTCTTCTTAAGCTTCCACCGGCTTCTATTAAAAATTTCATAGCCGCTGCAAGCGTTTTAATAGCTACCTGGCGGGATGGTGCAATTTCTTTACTCATAATTTTTTATCAGTAATCTGATTCAATAAATCATATAATTCGTTTATTACGCTTTCTCGTACAGAACTGCTTCCCGGAGATTCCTTCCCCAGGTGACACCTTTTTAAAAGGTGTCATCTCTTTCCTCCATCTACCAATAATAATTTAATTAAAAAAAGGTATTTACATCCTTTAATTTATAGAAAGCGTTAGTTAGTTTAGGATATCTAATCCTGATAAAAAGCCCAAAAACAGTTTTAAAAATGTGGAGAAATTATTTTTCGTGACACATTAGTTATAAAAAGATAAAGCCCTAATTTTACAGAGCACCTAACCCCTTCTTTTAATTAACCTCCATTCTTCCTTTCTGAATTTCCAAATCAATTCCTCCTGTTTTTCGACTGATCTATAAATGAGCTTAAGCAGTTCCCAATACTGCAATTGCTTCTTTGAAAAAATAAACCCCAGCACATAACCATAACCTCTGTTACCATGAAAAGACTATCTTACCTTACGTTACTCGTACTTTTTTCGGGTTTTTTCTCAAAACTTTCAGCACAGCCCGGTGTGCTTGATCCAAATGATGCGGATAGGATTTTTTCTTCAACTAATCAGCCTCCTGCACCATCTTATGGTGTTATCAGCAAATGGGGTCACACCAATCGTTTGAACTGGAATCCCTATTCCTCCGGCTATAAGTCCTACTATTTTAAAGGTATGGCCTTCAGGCTGAAGTTTCCTAAATCTTATCAGCATAATGTCGTCGATGGAAAAGTTTATCCGATGCTTCTGTTTCTGCACGGCCTTGGAGAATACGCTCCGATTTATGACAATGAACTTCAGCTCTTACACGGTGGGCAGTTACATGCGCAAGCCGTGAATAATGGAACCTACGACGGGTTTCTCTTGTATCCTCAAAGTAACAGCGGTTATTTACAAGCTTACCTTGGATCAATGCTCGGCTTAATAGATTCGATGGCGAAATATGTAAAGCTTGATATTGACAGAATTACTTTAAGCGGCTTATCGTCAGGGGCACAGGCAGATTGGGATTTCCTTCAATCAAACTCCGACAGATGGGCCTCCGTAATGCCTATAAGCGCGGCAAGAGAAGATGATATTCCCTTTATTCCAAGCTATATAACCGTTCCAATCTGGATGTGCAATGGCGGCCTTGATAATGATCCTTCACCGGGAACAGCAACTGACGTATACAATACTTATAAAAGCCTTGGCGGAAATATGACTCAATCATTTTATCCGGCCGGAGGCCATGCAGTATGGAATAATTTCTGGGCGGAGCCTGGCTATTTCCCTGCCTTGAATGCAGCCCACAAAGCGAATCCACTTGTTTATTTTCAACATAATCAGTTTTGTCCCGGGCAAAACGTGTCTGCAAAGTTACAGATCCAACCAGGTTTCAGTGCATATGAATGGAATAAGGATGGGGTTACAATTGCGGGTACAAATACAAACACACTTAACGTAACATCGTACGGAACTTACGGGGCAAGGTTTAAACGAAGATCCACTTCTAATTGGTCGGCCTGGTCTCCAGCTCCGGTAGTTGTGTCTCAAAAACCGCCGACGGTTACACCGCCTATAAAAGTTAATGGATTTTTCAGCAATGTATTGCCTGCACCAGATGGATCAACCACAGTCCCATTAACAGTTCCGAATATTTACACGACTTATGATTGGAGAAGGATAAGTGATAATGGTCTTGTAAGCACTACGAATAACTATGTTGCACCAGTTGGCCAATATAAGGTGCAGGTAACGGAGCAATTTGGATGTAGCAGTAGCTATTCGGCGCCCTTTTCAGTAATCGCTGCGGCAGGAGTAAATGTGCCTGACAAAGCAACCAGTCTTTCCGCAAATGCTATTTCCAATAATTCAGTTCAGCTAAACTGGAATAACAATCCTACACCAATCAATAATGAAACGGGTTTTGAAATTTATAGAAGTACTACCGCCGGTAACAATTATAAGCTGATTGCAATAAAAGGTGCAGATACCTTATCTCACTTAGATCAGGCTTTATCTCCCAATACAAAATATTACTACATCATAAGAGCGATAAACAATAACGGAGCAGCTCCTCTAAGCAATGAAGCAGGTGCTGCAACTACAGCAGATGTAACCCCACCAACAGCTCCCGTTTCTTTAATAGTATCAGGAACCTCCAGGCATTCGGTTTCGCTATTTTGGAATGCTTCCACTGATGATGTAGGGGTTACCGCTTATGACATCTATGTAAATGGCCAGAAGTCGTATTCAACGAGCCAGCTGAGTTTCACCGTATTCAATCTTGATTCGGCAGTGACCTACAATTTTTTTGTTAGAAGCCGTGATCTTTCCGGCAACATTTCTACGCCGAGCAACCAGGTCTCTGCAGTTACAAAAAATATGGGTTTAACTTATAAATATTATCAGGGTAACTGGAACGTGTTGCCGGATTTCAGTAAACTTACACCTATAAAGACCGGCTCTACTCCAAACGCAGACATTTCACCAAGAACCCAGGATACCTATTATGGCTTTGTATGGGAGGGCTTAATAAAGATACCGGTCACCGGCACCTATACTTTTGAAACCAATTCTGATGATGGAAGCAAATTATATCTTAGTACTTACTCTCCTAATGCAACGCCTCTTGTAAATAATGATAGTATTCATGGCGGTCGTTATGCGGCCGGAACGAAGACTCTTACTGCAGGTACTTACCCGATCTCAATAACTTTCTTCCAGAAAACAGGCGGCCAGTCAATAAGAGTTTACTGGACTTGTGCAGCCGCCGGATTTCCATCTAGAACTATAATTTCCAATTCTTATTTCGGCGATAGCGTAGCAAGCCAGGGAGCAGCACCGTCAGTTTCTACGAATCTATTGGCAACTACAACTGCTTATGATAAAATACAATTGACCTGGACAGATAACAGTGCTAATGAAACGGGTTTTGAAATTTACCGCAAAGCTCCGACTGATCCAACGTATATAATAATAAACACAACAAAGGCAAATGCAGTTGCATTTACAGATTCCAGTCTTCTACCTTCGACGACATACAGCTATAAGATTTTAGCGGTGAATACTTATGGGCAATCGGCAATGACAGCGGTTTCATCAGCTAAAACTGCAGCAGCACCCGCTGCGCCAGCTATTCCGTCTGGTTTAACGGCCAGTACTTTATCATCCACCCAAATTAATTTGACCTGGAATGATAACTCTAATAATGAAACAGCATTTGAAATATGGAGGTCAATAGGTAATAGTACTAATTACGTTCTACTTAATACCTTCGGTGCAAATTCCACTACGCAAATGAATTACCCGGACACGGGATTATATGCAAATGTCCAATACTATTATCATGTTAGGGCTAAGGGCGTCGGTGGCTATACGGCTTTTTCAAACCAGGTAAGCGCAACAACCTCGAATAATGTGCCGTCAGTTTCTGCGATAGCAAATGTGATGATGAGACATAGCTCTTCAAAAGTTGTTTCAATCTTCGCTAGTGACCCGGATGGCGATCCTATTAATTTCACTATAAATAGTTTGCCTCCATTTGGATCTTTTGCAAACACTGGCTATGGAAAAGGCACTATTACATTTAATCCTTCCATAAGCCAACAGGGAACATATACCATTCAAGTTGTAGCCACGGATAATCATAGCGGCAGCGCAAACACTTCCTTTACATTAACGGTCAATAATAACTATCCTCCAACGATTTCCCCTGTTAATAACATCACAGTTAATGAAGGAAGCACTAAGACTACTAACCTAACCGCAAACGACCAGGACGGGACTACCGGCTTAGTTTGGTCGCTATCAAATGCTCCTTCCTTTATTACGCTTGTTGGCTCAAACGGAGGTGGTGTATTAACATCAAAACCAGGTTATGCAAATGCCGGTTCATATCCCGTTACCATAACCGTAAGGGACCCGGCAGGCGCAACCACTTCGTTAATTTGTACAGTTATTGTAAGTGACACCAATCTGCCCTCAGAAAAAACTTATGTCAATATTCTAAGCAGTGGCCAGCCTGCAGCCTCTGCTCCATGGAATAACGTGACTGGAGTTGTGTCCAATAATTTTTTAAATAACAGTAATCAAAGCACTACCGTCGGACTTCAATTTTTAACATCAGTATGGAATACCAATAATGCAGGTGCCGTGACCGGAAATAATTCAGGCATTTTTCCTGATAATGTGATAAGAGATTATTATTACTTTGGAATTTATGGAGCACCTAACACGGTTGATTTCAATGTGACAGGTTTAAACACTACCGCAACTTATAATATTACTTTATTTGGTAGTAGTGTCTTCAATAATGCAGGTAATAATGGATCTACAGTTTATACTCTTAATGGAGTTTCTAAGACACTCAATGTGCAAGGCAACCAACAAAACACCGTCACTTTTAGCAGCATCAGCCCCAACGCTTCCGGGAAAATATTGATTAGCATGAGCAAGGCTCCGGGAGCCCCATCCGGATATTTAAATGCTGTTGTTATTGAAAAGCCTGTTGATGATGGCACAATTCCGGTTCAGCCGGCCGACCTCAGCGCACAGGTATTATCGAATGGATCGGTTTTGCTAAGCTGGAAAGATATTGCCTACAATGAAAGCTCTTACCTGGTGTATCGCTCATCGAATGTGACAGGACCCTTTAGCTTAGTAAACGGAGGAGCATCTAATGCTAACGATACCACTTATTTAGACAATACGGTTGCCGGCAGATCCACGTATTATTACAAAATAGAGGCAGTAAATAGCCATGGCGCTTCTGGCAAAACGAATGCCGTTACCGTAACTACGACCAATAAGTCGCCCTTATTAAATTCCCTGAACAACGTTTTTGTTAAAACCTCCTACACTACGGCCGTAAACATAAATGCAACGGATGATCCCGGAGAAGCTTTAACTGTCACTGTAAACAACCTTCCCTCTTTTGGCACCTATCAAAGTAAAGGAAACGGTATTGGAACAATAAACTTTGCTCCCGGAGTAAATGATATTGGATTTTATAAAAACATAACAGTGGTGGTAAGTGATAATTATGGTGGAAGTGTAACCAGAAGTTTTGATGTGAACGTGACAGATAGCACCATCCGTTCGACATATGTAAACTTTAGTTCCCAGGGTGGGATAAGTGTGCCTGCGCCATGGAATAACTATCTATCCTTTCCATTTGCGAATCAGGCATTAAGTAATCTGCTTGATGAAGCTGGTGTAAACACTGGTTACGGCGTTAAATTCTTACAGCAACTTACAGGTAATTTTAGTTCTGGTATGACTGCGAACAACAAGGGTATTTATCCAGATAGTGTTTTACTCACTTCCGTTTACTACTCTTCAACGTCCGCGGCTCAAATGGAATTCACCGGATTAAATCCGGCTAAAAAATATAATGTAGTTGTTCTTAGCAGTTCGAACTCAGGTGATGACGGCACAGCTACCTTTAGTTCCGGTGGTCAATCAGTAACCTTAAACGGAATGTACAACGCTACAAAAACGGTTCAGTTGAACGGCCTGATACCTAACGCTTCAGGAATTATTGATGTTGCCTTTACCAAGTCAGCATCTGCTTTGAATGTAAATCTTAATGCAGCGATATTGCAGGAATATAGCGGCGCACCATTGATACGGCCCGCAGATTTATTTACAGAAACTGTTCTTCAGCCAGATAAAATTAATCTTACATGGAGCGATAGAAGCAACAATGAAACCGGATTTGAAATCTGGAGGTCAACTTCATTTGCAGGACCTTACACTATTATCGCAACCACCACTTCGAATCTTACTACATTTAGTAATAGCGGACTAACCCCTAATACGAAATACTATTACAAAGTAAGAGCTAAAATGAATACCACCTTTAGTGCATTCAGTAACATCTCAACCGTTACTCTACCATCACAAATAGTGTTA
>JBBPZF010000927.1:0-4615 GCA_038199105.1 Chitinophagales bacterium
CTGCCAGGTCTTATTTGCAATAAATGAAAAGAACCTTACAAAAATATTTAATCATTGCGGTTTCGATTCTGCTGCTCATTTTTTTATTGCAAAAAATAAAATGGCTTCCTTCATTTAAAAATATTTTTAGCAGCCAGCCCGTATTAATTGAAGAGACGCCAGTTATCATAAAAGAAATAAACACACTTGCTCAATTGATAACCATCACTTACTCGGATGAGGTGGTGATGGACAAAATAAAAACAGGCAATGGCTTTCCTTCTCTAATGTCGGCAGGAATGAATATGATTCTCGTGCCCTCTTCTGAAAGGCTTGTGATTATTGGCCGGGGAAAAGTAATTGCAGGTGTGGATCTAAAGAAGCTGCAACAAAATGATGTGAACGCTATTGGAGATTCAATACATGTGAATTTACCCAACGCTCAAATATTAAATACGATCGTGAATCCCTCCGGCTTTGAAACTTTTGATGAAAAAGGAACATGGACTGAGGCAGAAGTAACAGAGCTGAAAGTGAACATAAAAAATGAAATTACACAAAGAGCCCTGCAACAAAACATACTACAGCAAGCCGGCGAACGGAGCAAAAATATTATTGAAACTTTTTTGAAAAGTACGGGCTTTAAAAAAGTAAGCATAAACTTCAGGAATTAATTCCCATAGATGGCCACCAGGCTTTCGCCCTCACTATTTCTAAATGCGCGATACATGCCTGCGCTGTTGAAAACCAGGGCTGCATTACCGTTTGCGTCCATTCCTATCAGGCCGCCTTCACCCTTAAGCTCGACAAGTTTTTTTAAAACAACCTCTTCACATGCCTCTTGCAAGGTCATATTTTTATATTCCATCAGGCAGCTAACATCATAAGCAGCTACTGCTTTAATGAAAATTTCACCGTGGCCGGTACATGAGATTGCACAGGTTTTATTATTGGCATAAGTTCCCACGCCTATCATGGGGCTATCCCCTATCCGGCCAAATCTTTTATTCGTCATGCCACCCGTGGATGTTGCGGCAGCAATATTGCCATCTTCATCGCAGGCCACGGCCCCAACAGTTCCAAATTTTTTATTCTTCATTAATCCCACGAGTTTGTCACTTTTATGGTCGAGCTGGTAGAGATCACTGTCTCTTATTTCCCGCCATTGATCGTACCGGTATTCTGAATAAAAATATTCATCGGGTTCTAATTTTATTCCCTGTTTTATTGCAAAATCATTTGCACCCTTACCACTTAAAAAAACATGCCCGCTATGTAACATCACTTCCTCGGCAAGTTCCACAGGGTTACGAATATTTCTAACACCTGCAATGGCGCCTGCATCAAGTGTGCTTCCATCCATAATAGCTGCATCCATTTCGTTCAAACCTTTTTTTGTAAATACTGAACCTTTGCCTGCATTGAATAAAGGATCATCTTCCAGTACTACCACCGCAGCTATCACTGCATTTATGGATGTACCACCGTTTTCTAAAACCGCATAACCTGCGTCCATGGCCTGCTGCAGAGATTTCCTGTAGGCTGTTTCAAGCTCAGGAGTCATATCTTCTTTTACGATTGTTCCGGCGCCCCCATGTATAGCGATTGAAAATTTATTCATTGTATAATTTTAAACGGGATTCACATTTTGATTCGAGGTAAGTTGGAATGCTATATTCTTTTCTTAAAAAAAAGTACTTATTTTTCAAATAAATCTACTTAATCAAGGCCTTACATTCTTCCATTAATTTTTCCTTGTTGATAGCAGCCGTGCCTACTTCCTCGCAAACTATGCCGCCGGCGATGTTGGCTATTTCTGCTGCAAGATGTATGTTTTTTGTGGATGCGTATACAAGAGAAGCAACTGCGATCACTGTATCTCCTGCCCCGCTAACATCAGCTATATTTCTTCGATGAGAAGGAATAACATTTTTATTATTCTCTTCCTGGTAAAATATTCCTTTCTCAGATAAAGTAATCATTGAAATTTTATGATCAAGGTGTTTTTTTAATTGCTCATGAATATCGGAAAGCAGCTCGCCCGAAACATCTTCGGGCAACATGTTAAGGCTGGTGAATACTTCATGCAGGTTAGGTTTAAACAACGTTGCATTTTTGTAGGCAAAAAAGTTTTTTCTTTTTGGATCAACAGATATAGGAATATTATTTTGCTTACAAAAGGCTATTGTTTGTTCTATTATGTTTTTTGTAAGAATTCCTTTGTTATAATCTTCAAGTATTACAATGTCGGGCCGTTCGTTTACAATATATCTTTCTATTTGGCCCTTTAGTTTGGTTTCATCCGTTTCATCTATATCCTCAGTGTGTTCAGCATCAAGCCGCATCATCTGCTGGTTACGGCTTATTATCCGGATCTTATTGGTTGTTATTCTTTTTTTGCTCTGAAGGATAAAGCGTGAATCAATATTTTTTTCTTTCAGTAATTCTCTTAGTTGAGTTCCATCTTCATCATCACCTAAAATAGTCAGCACAGCAACTGACGCTCCTAAAGATTGAATGTTTAAGGCTACGTTACCCGCACCGCCAATTCTTTTATCTCTTTTGCTTAGGGCCACCACAGGTACAGGCGCTTCAGGAGAGATTCGCTCCACATTACCCCACCAATACGTATCGAGCATCACATCACCTATTACAGCAACTTTTAGTTTTGAAATGTCATTGAAAAGCTGGTCAAAATCAGGAGGCATTTAAATAGAATTTGATTTCTTGCCCGGCGAAACTAAATAATAAATTGGAATACCAAGTGCCGCAATTATAAGGCCCGGCCATGTAAACTGGGGCTTATATATTATAAGTAATATGCAAAATGTAAGCCCCATCAAAATATAGATTGCCGGTAATACGGGATAGCCAAACGCCTTATAAGGTCTTTCTACGTCCGGCATTTTTTTTCTTAAAATAAATATTCCGAAAATAGTGAGCACATAAAATATTACCACAACAAACGAAATCATGTCCAACAAATCGCCATATTTTCCGCTAAGGCATAAAAGTGAAGCTACCAACCACTGCGCCCACAGGGCCCATGCCGGCACTGCATTTTTATTTAATGTCGCCGCCTTTTTAAAAAATACACCATCTTTCGCCATACTATAATAAACCCTGGCACCGGCAAGGATCAAACCATTGTTACAGCCAAATGTCGAGATCATTATCATAACAGCAATTACGTAAGTGCCCACACCTCCAAACATAGAGTTAGCTGCAGCAACTGCAACCCGGTCCTGAGCTGCAAACGCAACATCGTGCATTGGCAATACTGCCACATACATCAGGTTAGCGCAGACATAAATTATGGTTACTATAAAAGTTCCAAGAAAAAGACTAAGCCCGATATTACGTTTGGGATTTTCAATCTCACCGGCAATAAAAGTTACATTATTCCACGCATCACTGCTGAATATAGAACCCACCATACTTGCTGCAATTGCACCCAATATGCCAGCTCCAACCACTCCTTCCACTCCACCATCGGCGGTTAAGCTTTTCATATCAAATGCGCCCGTCCAGTTAGCGCTCCATACGCCTGGTTTAAAAAAAATGATGCCCGCTATTATAAGGCCGAACAACGAAAGAATTTTTGTTGATGTAAAAATGTTCTGAATCCATTTACCTCCCTTAACACCCTTGGTGTTCGTCCAGGTAAGAAACATTATAAGTAAAATGGATAAAATCTGGGCGGGGTATAATTTAAAAAAACCTGCCTGGAATAATATGTTTTCATCCTTCAACTCGAGTGTTGGGAAAAAATACCCGGCAAATTTCGAAAAGGCAACTCCTACCGCAGCTATAGTTCCTGTCTGAATTACTGCAAAAAAACTCCATCCATATACAAAGCCGGTGAGGGGGTTGTAAGCCTCTTTGAGATAAACATATTGCCCGCCAGCCTTTGGAAACATGGCGCTTAATTCTCCATAACTTAAGGCAGCAGTAAGCGTCATAAAACCCGTGAGCAGCCAAACAACAATAAGCCAGCCGGCGCTGCCAATATTTCTTGTAATGTCTGCGCTTACAATAAAAATTCCTGAGCCGATCATAGACCCTGCCACAATCATTGTTGCATCAAAAAGCCGGAGACTTGGTTTGAAGGAAGTAGCATGCTCACTCATAAAAAATCCCGTTTTTGTAGACGGGATTGAAGATATATATTTATTTCAGATTGCTAAGCGAATCATTTTTTATTTTCCGAATACAACTCATTAAGTCCCACTATTACATCAGGGGTAATATCAAGCGTCGAATCTTTATAAAACATAAAGCCGGGCTCATAAGAAAATATGTATGAGTATTTCCCATCCTTATTGTAGTCCTTCAAATAATTTTGAATGCGGGATAAAATATCCTCTTTCATTTTTGAATTGGTATTATAAAGATCATTGTCAATAACCTGCTTTTTTGCCTGGAGATCCTGTTGCATTTTATTCATTTCCTGCATGGCAGTTTCCTGTTCCTGCTGACTCATAGTTGGCCCTTTTTGTTGTAACTGTATAGCACGGGTTTGATATTTTTTTTGCAAAGAAGTGATTTCATTATTTGCAGCTTCCTGCTTTTTTTCAAATTCAGCTTTTATTTTTTACTGTTAATAGAAATAAGTGAGTAAAATCGGTTGTTAAAC
>JBBPZF010000928.1:0-9003 GCA_038199105.1 Chitinophagales bacterium
AAAAGTTCTAACCCAGATCTTTTAAACCGTCCTGAAGTAATAAAAAAGTATTATGAAAAGGCGGTTGGAGCCACACTTTGCTTTATATTACCCATCGTAATTTTTATTCTAATTTTTCCGAAAGCAATTCTTTTTGTGTTAGCGGGAGAAAAATATTATGATGCAATTCCTTACTTAAGATTGGTGACATTTTCTACTATTTTTCTTTCGTTTTTAAAACAGTGGGGAGTCATTATTGACTCAACCGGAAAACCTCAGGTAAACTTTTTAATGATTACGCTAATCGCGGTTTTAGAAATTTGCCTTTGCTATTTCTTTATTAAAGGGTTTGGTTTTTTAGGAGCTGCTTATGCTTTGTTGACTACGCATTTCATTGGCTTTGTTATTACGCAAATACTTTTAAGAAAATATTTCAACATTAGCTTCCTCAATTGTTTTAAATATTCATTTGCCTACTATCCGCAAATATTTCAATTGTTTTCTCAAAAGTTTTTAACCAGGTGGAAATATAATTAATGGAAAACCAGTGTGTAATAATGTTTGGCCTGCAGCCATGGGATATTGAGATTGGAAGCAATTTTAAGAATATGGCTCTTGAAATAAGCCGCACAAACAAAGTGTTGTATGTGAACAGGCCGCTGGATAGAATTAACTATTATAAAAACAAGAGCGACAAAAAAGTAAAAGCCAGGCTGGAAAGCATTAGGCAAAATAAAAATACTTTGACTGAAGTGAACAAAAATATTTGGGTGTTAAATCCAAGGATCATTCTTGAATCAATAAATTTTTTACCGCCGGGATTTCTCTATAATTTTTTAAATAAACGAAATAATAAAAAGATCTCTTCAGAAATTTTATCGGCATCAGCACAGCTCGGTTTTAAAGATTCGGTGATGCTGATTGACAATGATTTTTTCAATGCCTTATATCTTAAAGAATATATTCAACCTTCTTTGTTTATTTATTATGTGAGGGATTACTTATTGTCGCAGCCGTATTTTCAAAAACATGGAGAAAAAGCAGAACATGCAATCATGCAAAAAGCTGATGCAGTAATATCAAATTCAGCTTATTTAAATAACTATGCTAAAAAATATAATAACAGCACAGACATTGGCCAGGGTTGTGAAGTAGAGGAGTTTCTGGAAGCAGGTCAGCCTTTACCTCCCGATATGAAAAGCCTGCAAGGCCCTAAAATTGGCTATTGCGGCATGCTTACATCTGCAAGGCTTGATATAAAATTGCTGGAATTTGTTGCAAAAGAAAAGCCATCCTGGAATATAATTTTGGTTGGCCCACAGGATGATGTATTTGCTGCGTCGTCCCTTCATCAGTTAAAAAATGTATTTTTTTTAGGCCCAAAAAAGCCAGCTGAATTGCCGGCTTATGTGCATGCGTTTGACGTGTGTATGAACCCGCAAGTGTTGAACCAGATGACGATAGGAAATTATCCCCGCAAAATAGATGAATACCTTGCCGCGGGAAAACCAACGGTCGCAACGGATACAGAAGCAATGCAGTTTTTTAGCGACTTTGTATATTTATGCGATACTCCCGAGAGCTACATAAAAAATATTGAACTTGCGCTCGCAGAAAATAATGATGCTGATGTAAAGAAGAAGAGAATTGAATTTGCCAAATCGCACACATGGCCGGCATCTGTAAATAAGTTATACGAAATAATTGATAGTTTAAAAAAATAACATGCAAGAAGAAAAAAAAGAAACCGTTGAGGACGAGAGGAGCACAAACCTCACGCAGGTAATATCTTACTTATTCGTGACGATAATTATACTAACACTGTTTTTAAAAATATTATTTGGATAAATAGATGAGTGCTACGGACAATTATATCGCACCAACAAAGCTTAACCACTGGCTGAAAAGGGAATTTCTTAGTAAGGGATTATCGTCCCCGTTTGGAATTGCATTGTTGGCTATTATTGCCATTGCAATCGGCTTCCTGGCTTCGCAAAATCTATACGCCATTGCATTTGCAGCTGTGGGAGCTATTGCCGCTGTCATCGTGGTTTACTATTGTTTTTTTGAGCCGGTCACAGGATATTTTATCACCATGTTTATTGCATTTTTTGCATTTTATCCTAATCATATTCTCAACATTGTTTTACCCATCCCCACTTTTGTTGAGCTACTTATCTTCATTCTCTTTTTGGGATCATATAACTCAGCCAAGAAATTAAATCTTCCGGCTAATTCGTTGCTTGTTACAGGTATTTCTATTGTATTTATTCTTTATACTATTTTCAATCTTATCGAATTTTTCAATCCTGATATGCAGAGCAGGGGAGGATGGCTTTTCAGGTTTAAGAGATATATGGTATTTGTTTTTGTATATATCATTTCATACAGGTTGATAGACACCCCACAACGGTTCAGAAATTTTATGAAGTTCTGGCTCTACATGGGCTTCCTCGCAGCGGCGTACGGCTGTTACCAGCAATGGTTTGGCATGCTGCCAATGGAAATATCCTATATAAAAAGTGACCCAGTAGAGTATAAGCTGATGTTCCAGGGCGGTATGCTGCGTAAATTTTCTTTCCTGTCTGACGTAGTTTCTTTTGGTGTGTTATCCGGCTCCATGGCGGTTGTCGCACTAATCCTTGCAATAAGTGAAAAGCGGCGAAATCGAAAGTATATATTATTTTTTGGTGCACTTATTATGACATTAGGAATGTTTTATTCCGGCACAAGGACGACAACTGTGATAATTCCCGCCGGTATGGTCTTGTATTTATTTATGACTATAAGAAATAAAACGACCCTTATCACCGTATTTGCTTCAGCCATAATTGCTTTTTTTATTCTCTATGTTCCGGTAGATAATCCCGTGCTTAACAGGGTAAGATCAACGTTTAATTCACAAGATGCGTCATTGAACGTGCGAGATGTAAACAGGCATTATATACAACCTTATATCTATGCACATCCTATTGGTGGGGGCATCGCAACGACGGGTACAGAGGGGCTTGACTATAATCCGAATCATGTGCTGGCAGGGTTTCCTCCGGACAGTGGCTTGTTGAAAGCCGCTCTGGAGATGGGTTACGTGGGCCTTGCACTCACCATGCTTTTTTATCTTGTAATATTATACCAGTGCATAGATTATTATTTCAGGCTGAAAAACCCCGAATACAAAACCTACGTGGTAGCTATTGCCGCAGCATTATTTGCAATGATAGTGACACAATATGCACAGGTATCAATAGGACAAATACCGGGTGCAATATTTTTCTTTGGAACAATATCACTGATCAAGCGCCTCGTGGAGTTCGACGAGTCTGAACAACGTGAGGCAAATAAAAATTACTTAGCTGTGGCATAATAAAAAGTGTATAATTAAGTTTGCACCTTGTCGTATGCCCTGCATTCAAAAATTGAATTAAATGAAAATAATATTTCTCGTTTGTGGTTTATTTCTCGGCAGCCAAATCTTTGCCCAGCGAATTCAGCAGGTGCCGGATAGCCTGAGGAAACAACCCATAGTTCAGCCGGTAGATGAAGACGCGGCAATTAAGAGCCATCTTGTAAAGCTGGCGCAAAAAAATCCCACCTTCATGGCGGATGACGCGGCAATTGAAATAGCCGAGCTTAATAGAAAGAAAGCAAATTCCAGTTGGTTGAATTCAGTAGTGATAGGCGGAAACCTTAATGAGTTTTCAATCAACAACAGCCCGGCAGGAAATTTTTATCCAAAATATAATTTCGGTGTGCAAATACCGCTGGATATTTATGCAAGAAATAAGAACGAGCGTAAAGTGGGAGACCAGAATATCATTATTGCTAATGCTGCCAAAGCCGATAGAATGAACCGAGTAAAAGCGGAAACGCTGATACGCTATGAAAATTTCAAAGAGCAAAGAGAGCTTGCAAACCTGCAGAAAATTTCGGTAGATAATAACTACTCCGACTATTTAGCAGGGCAATCAAATTTTGCTGATAATACAATAACGGTTGATGTTTTAAATAAAATATACCAGGGATACGTGTTGGAGCAGTTTAAATTAGTTGAGTTAAAAAAGGAATTAAATGTCGCCATCATACAGTTAGAAGAAATGATCGGTATGCCGCTGGTGAAGGCAATTCCTAACCTGGTTTTATGAGTGTTGTGTAATGCGATCTGAACAGACTGCCTAAATCAATCACTAGTTAAATGACAAAAGGAATTATTTTACGAGACTTATTTATAACCTTGACAATAATTTTTTATTTCGTTTTTACAATCCGTTATTTTCTGACTTTTAAACACAACAAAATTTTTGCTGGTAAGATAAAAACTTTCCATTTAGTTATGATATGGTTCATTCCATTCATTTGGATTCTGATTTTGAAAAGCTTAATAAAATCAGCTCCCGGCTCACATAAAGCAAAAAACAAGAATCCCTCTAAACCTTTTTCTGACAATAATGATGATGCGAATAGGGCTTCAAACATGGGATTTTAAAGGGAGCAAAACTCTATTCAAAACTTTTTATGGATGTGACCCCGCAAAAAAATAAAATATTTTTTCCTAATCTCGATGGGCTTAGGTTCATCTGCTTTCTGCTCGTATTTTTCTACCATTGTAATGAAACTCTGTTCCGCAAAATTGCCAATCCAACACTTGCGGGCATATTAAATTTCCTTTTTAAAAACGGAAATGTTGGCGTAAATATTTTTTTTGTATTAAGTGGCTTTCTCATCACTTTTCTTTTGATAAAAGAAAAAGAAACAAAGAATACCATAAGCTTAAAAAACTTTTACCTGCGACGGATATTAAGGATATGGCCGCTGTTTTATCTCTGTCTTTTTTTAGGGTTTGTATTATTTCCTTTTCTAAAATACGGCGCTATTCCTTCGCCTTTCGAAATATCAAATTTCTGGAGTTATCTTTTTTTTGCGGGGAATTTTAATTTTATTAAAATATGGCCACGCACGCCTGATGCGCTTAATTTGCTGGTACTCTGGTCAGTGGCGGTTGAAGAGCAATTTTATCTTGTGTGGCCTGTTATATTAAAATACTTTTCTAAAAAATTCTATCTCTACATTTTTATCGCTATCATCTTTTCTACTCTTTTGTTCCGTTCTTTTTTTATATCAAATTACCCTGTCCTGCATTTTCATACTTTGTCAGTGATAGGAGACATGGCCATAGGTGGCATCACTGCGTATGCATGTTCATCTCCCACACGCATCTTTCATTTTATTGTAAATATGAAGCGGGTTTGGATTGTAGTCCTTTATTTGATTATCATCATTTTAGTTTTGTTTGCCGACCAGGTTTTTTTCTACGCTTTCCCCCTAGTTATAAAACGAGTAGTGCTTGGCGCATTGTTCGCTTTTATTATTGCCGAGCAGAATTTTGCTAAAAATTCCTTCTTTAAGTTTTCACGGTTTAAAATAATATCCGTTTTAGGAATTTACACTTATGGCCTTTATTGTTTGCATTTCATAGGTATTGTATTTATTGAAAAGTGTATTGATAAATTTCAAATAAATGCAAGCACATTATTTACTTCTTTGTTAGCCGCATTTTGTGCATTACTGGTAACTGTTTTTTTAAGCTTTGCTTCTTATCATTTATATGAAAAATGGTTTCTGAAGTTGAAATCAAATTTTTCATTTATTTCGAAGACGTGACCTGTTAGTCGAGACATCAGTTCTTTAACAACTTTTATCAACTCATATACTATTGTTTTTAAAAAGGTTAGCCGGCATTTTTTACGGGCTTTGCGCTGAATGTTGCTTTATTAGTTCAACAGCGTTTTCAATAAAGTATTATTCCTTTCTTTTGCGAAATAATTCAGCGCCATAAGCGTTAGTGTATAAGTTTTCGAGCATTTTATGGGCATTATTTTAATCTGGTTTCCTTTTTTTTCATCCAGCGGATTGGAATAATGTCTTTAAAGTGTAGGAAAATTTTATCCAAATCTTAAGAAAATCAGTCCAATGAACAGTATCCTATCCAAGGCGCTATTTGCGTTCTTCCTATGCACTTTAATGTGCTTTTCAAAAAATTCCAACGCTCAATCCTGTGGTTGTAACCAGGTTCTAAAACCTGCTCCTGATGGAGGTATTTATTTCACGAACGGCAACAATGGAGTAAAGATATTACCAGGCGATAAGGTTTGCATACAAGGTGGCTACTACCCTTATATCTCCTTAAACGGCCTTGTTGGAACGGCCTCTCAACCAATAACAATAATCAATTGCGGTGGCCAGGTTATCGTCGGAAGCGGAGCTTCTTATTGTTACCGTATTGTCAACAGCAGGTATATAAAATTTACCGGCACGGGCACTCCCGGGGTTACTTACGGTTTCAAATCATATTGGCCCGGCGGTTATACCGCGGCCGGCATGTCAGTGAGGGATAGCTGCAGCGATTATGAAATTGATCACTTCGAAGCGCAAAATTCCCAGAATGGTTTCTTGTGTAAAATTGATCCTTACGATTGTGAACCCGGCACGTGGAGCACAGGTTGGACCATAAATAATGTTTCCATTCACGATAACTATGTACACAATACTATAGGTGAAGGAATGTATTTAATAAACACGGCTGTGACGCAGGATGTTACAAATTGCAAAGGCCAAACAATCACTATTGAGCCTGTACAAGCCAATGGTATGAAGGTGTACAATAACATTGTTGACTCCGCCGGTTGGGATGGAATACAGGTTGCTGCGTCCAAAAATGCAGACTTGTATAATAATAAGATCACACATTACGGCATGCAAAACCTGGGCTCACAACAGGCGGGGATTATACTTGGCGGCAAAAGCGACGGTTCAGTCCATGATAATTACATAAATGGCGGCACAGGAGAAGGTCTCGAGGTTTTTGGATCAGGCAGGGTTAATATTTATAATAATGTAATTGCCAACACAGGATGGGATGCGAGCTCCGCGGGACAAGATGCTATTGCTGTTGACGATCGTCCTCAGCCAAATAATAAATATGCGGGGCTCCAGGTATATATAATGAATAATACGGTGGTAAATGCGGCAAGAAATGCTATTCATTTATTCAATTCATATAACACAATGGCGCAGGGAAATAAAATTTATAATAACCTTCTTGTAAAGCCAAACAACACCAGCATCTACGATAATCCCTTCACTAACATTGATGGTAACACGAACGTGGATACTTTAAACAATGTAAAAGTGCCGGTTATTGCAAATGCATTTTTTGTAAATGCAAGTGCAAATAATTTTCACTTGCAGGCAAACTCACCGGCAATTGATAAAGGCCTGAATGCTGCATCCTATGGCATAGCCAAAGATTATGATGGCTTGGGAAGGCCACAGGGCGTATCTTTTGACGCCGGCGCGTATGAATATAATTTCGGAATTCCTCGGCCAAACATTCCACCTGTTGCAAACGCGGGTGCGGATAAAGTTGTAACACTGCCAACAAATAATATTTCACTAAGCGGCACCGGCACTGATGCAGACGGAACTGTTAACAGTTATGTTTGGACAAAGATTTCAGGACCGTCAGCAACGATAGTCAACGCAAATTCTGCAAACACAAATGTGACATCCCTATTACAAGGCATTTATCTTTTTGAATTAAAAGTAACCGACAACAATGGTGCTTCCGCAAAAGATACCATGCAGATAACAGTGAATGCATCAGCAAACATTCCCCCGGTTGCAAATGCGGGTGCGGATAAAGTTGTAACACTTCCAACAAGCAATGTTTCATTGAGTGGAACAGGCACCGATGCGGATGGAACGATCAGCAGTTACGTTTGGACAAAGATTGGAGGCCCTTCAGCAACAATAGTCAATGCAAATTCTGCAACAACAAATGTTTCATCACTCTTACAAGGTGTTTATCTTTTTGAATTAAAAGTAACCGACAACAATGGTGCGTCTTCAAAAGATACAATGCAGGTGACCGTGAACACGGCAGCAAATATTCCCCCCGTTGCAAATGCTGGTTCGGATAAAACTATAACACTACCAACAAATAATGTTTCATTAAGCGGGACAGGTATTGATCTGGATGGAACAATCAGCAGTTACGTTTGGACAAAGATTGGAGGACCTTCAGCAACAATAGTCAATACGAATTCTGCAACTACAAATGTGACATCCCTCTTACAAGGTGTTTATTTTTTTGAATTAAAAGTAACGGATAACAATGGCGCTTCTGCAAAAGACACCATGCAGGTAACGGTGAATGCGGCGGCCAATATTCCGCCGGTTGCAAATGCGGGTGCAGATAAAGTGATAATACTTCCAACAAACAATGTTTCGTTAAGCGGAACCGGCACTGATGCAGATGGAACAATCAACAGTTACGTTTGGACGAAAATTGGAGGACCGCCAGCAACAATAGTCAATGCAAATTCTGCAACTACAAATGTGACATCCCTTTTACAAGGCATTTATCTTTTTGAATTAAAAGTAACAGATAACAACGGCGCTTCAGCAAAAGACACCATGCAGGTAACTGTGAATGCGGCAGCAAACATTCCCCCGGTTGCAAATGCGGGTGCAGATAAAGTTGTAACACTTCCAACAAATAATGTTTCATTAAGCGGAACAGGCACCGATGCAGATGGAACGATCAGCAGTTACGTTTGGACAAAGATTGGAGGACCTTCAGCAACAATAGCCAATGCGAATTCAGCAACAACAAACGTAACATCACTTTTACAGGGCATTTACCTTTTTGAATTAAAAGTAACTGACAACAATGGGGCTTCATCAAAGGATACGATGCAGGTGACCGTGAATGCAGCAGCTAATATACCCCCGATCGCAAATGCAGGTGCTTATAAAGTTGTAACACTACCAACCAATAATGTTTCATTAAGCGGAACAGGCACTGATGCAGATGGAACAATTAGCAGTTACGTTTGGACAAAGATTGGAGGACCTTCAGCAACAATAGCCAATGCAAATTCAGCAACAACAAACGTAACATCACTTTTACAAGGCATTTTTCTTTTTGAATTAAAAGTAACAGACAACAATGGTGCTTCCGCAAAA
>JBBPZF010000929.1:0-2420 GCA_038199105.1 Chitinophagales bacterium
AAACATTCCTGAAGATTTATCAAAAAAATGTTCCTCCGTATATTGAGTTAAAGCGTTCGCTTTTTGCAAATAACTTTGATCAAAAGTAACCTGGTAATAATCAATAAGCGCGCTAATCATAAAAGCGTAATCATCCAAAAAAGCCGGAATGGTTGCTTTTCCATTTTTATAATTTCTATAGAGTTCGTTGTCTTTTGTTGATATATTTTTAAGAAGAAAATTAATATTAGTTTGCGCCATCGTTAAAAAATCTTTTTCACCAAAAGCACTGTAGGCATCAATTAAACCTTTTGACATAAGCGCATTCCAGGACGTTAATATTTTATCGTCAGTGTGAGGGCGAATGCGCTTTGCTCTTTCAATAAATAGTTTGTTTTTTAATGCCCCAATCTTTTCTAAAAGCTGCTCGTGCGAAATGCTATACTTCTTTTCAATGTTTTTATCGCCCATATTTATATCAGGAATATTTTTGTGCGGCTCCCAGTTTCCTTTGGTAGTGATCCCAAAATAATCTGAAAAAATTTCTGCATCATCTCCCAAAATTTCCTGGATTTCCTGCTCGCTCCACACATAAAATTTCCCCTCCTCCCCTTCGCTATCTGCATCAAGCGAAGAATAAAATCCGCCTTGAGGAGAGGTGAGCTCACGTTTTATAAATGCTATCGTTTCAAATACAACTCTTTTGTACAATGGATCTTTGGTAACCTGGAAGGCATGACTGTAAAGACTTACAAGTTGTGCGTTATCATAAAGCATTTTTTCGAAATGGGGAGCATGCCAGTTGGCATCAGTTGCATACCTTGAAAATCCGCCGCCTACCTGGTCATAAATTCCTCCCTGCGCCATTTGTGTGAGCGTTGTTTCAACAGCTTTTAAAGCTGCTGTGTTGCCGGATAAATAATTATAATGCAATAAAAATTCCCAGTTAGATGGCATAGGAAATTTCATTGCTCCTTTTGTGCCGCCCTTTTCTTCATCTATTCTCTGCTGAAATTTTTTGAACATTTCGTTCATCGTATCAAGGCTAAAAGATACCTCTCCGTTATTGATCGGTACATTTTCGATATCACGAATTCCTTTGGAAACATTGTTTGCCTGTAACTCCAGTTTCTCCCGATCATTTTTGTACAGATCGGCAAAATATTCCAGCATCTTTATCCAATTGGATTTGGGAAAATAAGTGCCCGCAAAAAATGGCCGCCCATCGGGCATCGCAAGCGCATTGAGTGGCCAGCCACCACTTCCATTGATAAGATAGGCAGCATTCATATATACCTGGTCCACGTCTGGCCGTTCTTCCCTGTCAACTTTTATGCATATAAAATGCTCATTCATTATATGTGCAACAGCGGTGTCTTCATAGCTTTCATGTTCCATTACATGGCACCAGTGGCAAGCCGCATAGCCTACACTTATCAGCAACATTTTATTTTCTTTTTTTGCAAGAGCAAGCGCTGAATCTCCCCATGGATGCCAATCTACAGGGTTGTGAGCATGCTGGAGGAGATAGGGACTCGTTTCATTAATTAATGCATTTGTGTACATGTGAACCTTTTTTTCTTTGGTAGAAGAATCATTTTGACCGCAGGATGACAGGCTTACAAATAAAGCGACAACCAGGAAAAATTTTATTTTGTTGCAAGCCATTTAATCCTTTATTTATTATTTATTAGAATGATGCCTGCAATTTACACTATTGTACGGCGTGCATATTTTTTTGCTCCGTTTAGGTTTCGGAATCTAACTTGCTACGAAAGGAATCTGACGGGAAGTATGATCAAATTTTTTTATAGATGCTCCGCTATTTCCAGCACACTTGGCCTTTTTGTATAGTCAGCGTCAAAATAGCGATAAGTGATATTTCCTTTTTTATCAATTATATAAACAGCAGGCACGGGAAGGTTCGCGCCATTATTACCGTTAGCAGATGAAAAATCAATACCATAAGATTTGTATTTTTCGATCGCCGCAGAGTCTACAGCATAGGCCACATCATAATCTTTCATGATCTTCAGGTTATCATCTGTAAGAATAGAATAGGTAGCTTTAGTTTTACCAATCGTCTTCTCAACATTTGCTGGCTGCTCAGGTGTAATAGCTATAACAGTTGCGCCTTTCGAGGTCACCAGCGAAAGTGAATCTTCCATGTGTTAGTTCTTTATTGCAATAGGGGCACCATTGCCCGCGATAAAAAATCAACGCAACCTTGCCGTCTTTCAATTTATCTTTTAAGAAAATAACCTTACCATTTTGATCTTTAGCTGTAAATTCAAGCGCTTTGTCGTTAACCTGTAGCCCGGCGGGCTTTATTTGAGCATTGCTGAAAAAAGTAAATGTTGCGGCAACGATAGTAATAATAAATTTTTTCATTTTTTACAAAATTGGTTTAAGCTTTTCAGTAGAGTTATACGGAAATATTT
>JBBPZF010000930.1:0-2593 GCA_038199105.1 Chitinophagales bacterium
AGTATTTGCCAATGGGCTAAAAGCCTTGGCTTTACAGGGGTTCAGCTTCCAACGCTTGACAATAGATTTATAGATTTAAAAAAGGCAGCACAGAGTAAAACCTATGCGCAGGAATTAAAAGGAGTAGTGAATGACTGCGGGCTTGAGATTACAGAATTGTCCACCCATCTGCAGGGGCAATTGATTGCGGTAAATCCTGCCTACGATAAATTATTTGATGGTTTTGCACCGGAAGAATTTCGTAACAATCCAAAAGCGAGAACAAAATGGGCAGTGCAACAAATGAAGTATGCAGCCAAGGCTTCTCAAAATTTAGGCTTGAATGCCCATGCTACTTTTAGCGGTTCTTTATTGTGGCACACATTTTATCCGTGGCCACAGCGGCCCCCCGGGCTGGTTGAAGAAGGATTCAAAGAATTGGCGAAGCGCTGGCTTCCTATTCTGAATACCTTTGATGAATGTGGTGTGGATGTCTGTTATGAAATACATCCCGGAGAAGACTTACATGATGGGATTAGCTATGAAATGTTTTTAGAAAAAGTAAATAATCATAAGCGAGCATGCCTGTTGTACGATCCTTCTCATTTTGTATTGCAGTGTCTTGATTATTTGTCTTACATAGATATTTATCATGAGCGCATAAAAGCGTTTCATGTGAAGGATGCAGAGTTTAACCCAACAGGTAGGCAAGGTGTTTACGGGGGATATCAAAACTGGATTGACCGGGCGGGCCGTTTTAGGTCAACAGGGGATGGACAAGTAGATTTTAAATCTATATTCAGTAAGCTGGCTGCTTATGATTATACCGGTTGGGCAGTGATGGAGTGGGAGTGTTGCCTGAAAAATTCTGAGGACGGCGCTAAGGAAGGCGCAGCCTTTATAAGAGACCATATAATAAAGGTAACTGAAAAGGCATTTGACGATTTTGCGTCTACTACGAAAGACGAAAAGCTCAACCGTTCAGTCTTAGGTATATAATAAATTTTTTATTTTCACAATAACAAACGAATATTTGTATATGAAAAAGTCAATTTTAATTTTATCATCTGTATTATTTTTTATTAGCTGCGGAAATAATACCGATACAAAAGGAACGGCTGCCGACTCTGTTGTAGCCGTGAAAGAAACTAAAGACGTTGCAGCCGAGAGAGGCCTTGACCTGATGTCGAAGAGCGATTGCTTCACTTGCCACAAGCTTAACGAAAGCTCTATTGGGCCTGCGTATGCTGCAGTTGCAGATAAGTATAAGACAATGGATAAACAAACCGCAATGGATTCTATAGTATATCAGATTCAGCACGGAGGCTCGGGCAAATGGGGCACTGTGGCTATGACGCCGCATCCGCTTATTACCAAAGAAGAAGGAGATACAATGGCCATGTATATTATGTCTGTAAAAAATGAGAAATGAATAAATTGATTACAGTTGCTGCTGCATTTATACTTTTGCAAAGCTGTAATGCTAATGATGAAAACAAAACCCCAGGGAGCGACAGCACTTCCACTTCAATGATGGGCAACGATAATGATAGTGATTGGATTTATTTATTTAATGGAAAATCACTGGACCAATGGCATACGTATGGAAAGCCTGCGCTCGATGCGGGCTGGATAATACAGCAGGACAGTGTTCTTTACCTTGACACATCTGCAACCGCCAGGAATGCGCAAGGCAACCGCATCAATAATAATATAATCACTAATGATGACTATGGAAATTTCGACTTAAAATTAGATTGGAAAATTTCAGAAAAAGGAAACAGCGGTATTATTTTTTATGTAAAAGAAGACTCTGCATTATATCCTGAAAATTATAATTCAGGAATGGAAATGCAGGTGCTTGATAATGGAACGCCTACACGTCTGGGCCATCCTGATGGAAAACTTTACAGCCACAGGGCTGGCGACCTTTACGATTTACTTACAGCTAAAGAGGCTGTTAATCCTTTGCGTGAATGGAACCACGCAGAAATTGTAGCCAATAATGGCAAACTGGATTTCTTCTTAAACGGCCAGCATACACTTTCAACCACAATGTGGGATGATAACTGGAGACAAATGATCGCGATAAGTAAGTTTAAAGACATGAAAGATTTTGGCACTTTTAAGCAAGGCAAAATTTCTTTACAGGATCATGGGAACACGGTATGGTTTAAGAATATCAGGATAAAAAAATTATAGATTGCGCCTGAAGAGAGGCTTAAACTTTTTCTTCCAGCACACAAAACTGTTGCGTAAGCGTAACTGAATTTTTATAAAGTTCATTTATAAAATCACTTCCAAATTTTGCATAAAAGAGCATAAAGTTTTCTGTGCGCTCTTGCAAATTTCCAGCGGGGAATAAAGAATCTAAAATTTTGTGGAGTTGATTTTTTGTGTCTTCGAATCTTCTTTTTTCAGCACGTAGCATTTTCTTTTCCAGGGCTGACAATGCTTTCAAACCCTTTGTTTGCAGGGCTTCTGTATGTTGAAGTAATGTAACATCTATCCGTTTTACAATTTGCTTTACCCCATTATACAACGATTCCATTTTTGTTTTTTCATTACCAAGATCAAGTATATGCTCGGTTTGCTTCAGTACGATTTCATTTAA
>JBBPZF010000931.1:0-3345 GCA_038199105.1 Chitinophagales bacterium
AAATATGTTTGACAAAAAAACTTCTGTTTTCATACATTATTTGCATGACGATAAAAATAAGAATACGCTGCCCAGCAATATAATCGGTCACATTTACCAGGATGGTAAAGGAATTCTCTGGATTGCAACGACATCAGGCCTTTCAGCATTTAACCCCATCAACAGCACTTTTAAAAATTATACGATGGACGACGGCTTACCTGCTGATAATATTTTTGGAATAATTGGCGATGACAATGGAAATTTATGGATCAGTACAAACAACGGCCTGTCTGTATTTAATCCTAAAAAAAGCTCTTTTAAGAATTTCGGTGTAGTTGATGGATTACAGGGACAAGAATTCAAAGAGCAGGCATTTTGCAAAAGCAGTTCCGGCGCATTTTACTTCGGTGGCATCAACGGATTCAATTCATTTTATCCGGATAATATCACAGTCAATTCATTTGATCCGAAAATGGTATTGACTGATTTCAGGATCGCAAACAAAAGCGTGCCGATAGCAACAGACTCCATAAAATCGCCCTTGCAAAAAGATATCACCGAAACAAAAGCCATTACACTTCCGTACAATAGCTCGGTAATAGAATTTGAATTCGCGAGCTGCAACTACACCAGCAACGCCAAGAAACAATACGCTTACATGCTGGAAGGCCTCGATACAAAATGGACCGAAAAAAGCGATAAACGTACGGCAAGCTATACAAATCTTGATCCGGGAAGCTACAAATTTAAAGTAAGACATATTAATAACTCCGGCGAATGGTCTTCAAACATTTTAAGCGTAGACCTGATTATCACACCGCCGTTTTGGTTAACGTGGTGGTTTAAACTATTAGTTGTGCTGACTATCGCAGGAGCTTTATCCGCGCTTTATCTTTTACGGATGCGCACCATCAAAGCGCAGAGGAGAGCGCTTGAAAATAAAGTAGAAGAGCGTACGCAGCAATTGGTGGAAGCATCAATGGAAGAGCAAAAAGCAAGAATGGATGCAGAAAAAGCACGTCACGATGCAGAAATTGCCAACCAGGCGAAGAGCATTTTTCTCGCTACCATGAGTCATGAGATAAGAACACCTATGAATGGAGTTATCGGCATGTCGTCTTTACTCGCTGAAACAGAGCTTACTGAGCAGCAAAGAGAATTTACCAATACAATCACCACGTGTGGGGAAAGCCTCTTAAATGTGATCAATGATATCCTTGATTTTTCTAAAATTGAATCAGGTAATATGGAGTTGGAAAATGAAGATTTTAACTTACGAGCCTGTATTGAAGACGTTCTTGACATCTTCGGAACAAAGGCTTCTCAATTAGGGCTCGACCTTGTTTACAAGATTGATGAAGATGTGCCGGTGCAGATTGTAGGAGACGATCTACGCCTGCGGCAAGTACTTACAAATCTTGTGAGCAATGCCATGAAGTTTACAGAGAAGGGAGAAGTATTTATTGGTGTGCACCTGGTACAAAAAAATGGCCCGGAAAGCATGACGCTAAATTTTGAAGTAAGAGATACAGGCATTGGAATTCCGCAGGAAAAACTTGATCGTTTGTTTAAAGCCTTCTCCCAGGTAGATTCATCAACAACAAGAAAGTATGGAGGTACAGGCCTTGGCCTTGCTATTTCTGAAAAATTAGTGGGACTTATGAATGGAGGGTTTTATGTAAAAAGCGAAGTAGGCAAGGGTTCGATGTTTTCATTTTCTATAGAAACTGCCGCAGGCACAAAAATACTAAAGGAATATACGCAGTATAATATGAGCGACATCAGTAATAAACGCGTATTGGTAATAGATGATAATATCACTAACCTCGCCATTTTGAAAAACCAGCTTGAGATATGGAACCTGGTGCCCATACTCGCTAATTCGGCAAGGACCGGCCTGAGGACTTTAGCAGAGGAAAAGCACATTGATCTTGTATTGACTGACATGCAGATGCCTGAAATGGACGGCATCCAGCTGGCGATAAACATACAGAAACATCATCCCGGGATACCGGTAATATTGCTTAGTTCCGTCGGTGAAGATTATCATCATGAACAGGCAAAATTATTTACCTCTATATTAAATAAACCTGTGCGGCAGCATATATTAAGCAAGCATATTTTAGCTGCGCTGCAGCCCGAGATAGTACCGGCTGCTGCCGAAAAAAATACACAGGAAAGATTGCCTGGAAACTTCGCAGAAAAATATCCTTTGGAAATACTTGTGGCTGAAGATAACCCCGTCAATCAAAAAGTGATCACTTACATTCTTAACAAATTAGGTTTCAAACCTGCTATGGCGGAGAATGGCGCCATAGCAGTTGATAAGGCGAAGGAAAAACGATACGATGTTATACTGATGGATATGCAAATGCCGGAGATGGATGGGTTGCAGGCCACACGCATCATCAGGGATGAGCTGGAATACCAGCCCGTGATTATTGCCTTAACGGCTAATACAATGGAAGGCGACCAGGAAGAGTGCTTTTTAGCGGGTATGAACGACTATATATCCAAGCCGGTAAAGCTGGAAGAGCTCACGAACAAGCTTCAAAAATGGGCGCATAGTAAAGTTGAAAAAACGGCTTATAGCAACAGGTAAGAAGTGGTACGCTGGCCGGTTCAGTATATGTCCGCTTAGTGAAACAGAAAACTTATAGTTGGATGCTCATTTTATTTTTTTCATTACGTACTATTTTTATGGATTTACAGTTATATAAAATGTGAACCCGGCTTGTGTTTGTGATGATGTACGATCGATTTCTTATTTAATTCAGTTGAAAAACCAACAATAAATGTCGAAAAGTAATTTTATTGATACCAGAAAATTTTCATTCATATTATTAGCTTGTGTTATTATAATTCCATGCTTAGTTTTAGCGGGATGGCAGTTTAATATTTCCATATTAAAAAGTGGTTTGCCATTCTCCATTTTCATGAATCCTGTTACAGCTATTTTGCTTATCATGGCCGGGTTTTCACTTTATTGTTTACAGGAAGATAAACAGCAACGAATAAAAAATATTGGTAAATACATTGCCTTATTTATTGTTTTAACTACCGGCTTGCAGATAACTAATTTTGTCGTGCCTATAGATTTCAATATTGATCAGTTTCTATTTACAAAAAAATTGCAGGGCAACAGGATGGCATTTTATAGCCTGATTAGTTTCGTGTTAGCAGGTAGCAGCATGTTTCTTATAAACGATAAAAGAAAGGGAAATGAAATCCTATCTCAATTGCTTGCTTTTTTTGTTTTAATAATTAGCACGCTGGCAATTATAGGATATATCTATGCCGTACAATCCCTGCATCACATTTCTCTATATCCTACTATGTCGGTTTATACCGCAATTACGTTTA
>JBBPZF010000932.1:0-2706 GCA_038199105.1 Chitinophagales bacterium
AATGAAATAAGATATGCGGCTCTCATATTTGCAATAATTTTACTATCGTTTCAGAAGCTGCTGGAAATACATTTTTGTTCACAACCTTTAAATACGACGGATTTGTGTAATCATTTCCAGACAGCTTCTTTGAAAAACCGGATAATTAAATTTTATGTTTTTTAAATTGAAAATCCCCTGCGGTTATATTGCTTTTTTATAATCTTTTATGGCTTAAATCTTCCTCCCGGAAAATTTCGGTTCTAAAATATTCTTTTGTATCCGTGAAATGTTTATGAATAAAAGATAATTATAAAAAAAGATGATATTCAAAGAAAATCTTATTTCGGTCATTTTACTTTCTAAGGTCGTCCAATATTGGTGTTACGATAGAACTTAATTCTTTTTGCTCAACTTCATTTTCCTGTTCAAAAATTAAAATTTTATTTCCTCGTTTTTTCAGCCAGCAACCAGGAAGAAATAATGTTTGCTGGGGCCCTATATGCCAGTACCTGCCCAGGTTTTGCCCGTTAACAAATACAATTCCTTTTCCCCATTTGCGCATATCTAAATATGTATCGCCGGCTTTAGAAAGATTAAAAGTTCCACTATAAATAACGGGGTGATCTTTGTGATAAACATTGCCAAATGATTTTATAATCGGCTCTTCATCCATAGGCAGTTTATAAATTTTCCATTCACCTTTTATTTCCTGCGCATCAATAGTTACCGGGCTTATAATTCCTTTGAGGTTATGAATAATCTCTGCGCCGTAATTTATCCTTCCCATATTTTCAACCAAAATATCCAGCGTACCATTTGCCGGTATATTTATTTTACACGAATAATTTTTATAATAGCGATTTAGTTCAGCAATTTTTTTTCCGTTTACATATACAATTGCTAAGTCTCTGAGGCCCGATATGGTTAATGTGCCCTCCTCCCTTGTATCAAAGTTTTTACTATAAATAACATAACCACTTCCCTGCCCGAGTGATTCAAAAGTTTGTGGCGTATCACTTTCTATGGGATTTATTTTCTCTCTAAAATCAAAAATATCTACAGCCTTATTTAATTTAATTGATGGAATATTGATAACAGGAAAAGGGGCAGGTACTTCCGGAATTTTATACGTAACATATTGCTTAAAAAGTTCACGAAGTGCATTGTATTTTGGCGTTGCCTGTCCTGCTTCATTTATCGGCGCATCATAATCATAACTGGTAATATCAGGTTGAATATCGTGCTGGCCATCATAGTTTGCGCCGCTGGTAAAGCCGAAATTTGTACCGCCGTGTATCATATAAAAAATTGAATGATACGCCAGCTTTTAAATACTTCTCAGTTTGCGTTACAACCGATTCTGTTGATACTTTTTGAAAAGGCTCTGCCCAATGATCCAACCAGCCGGGGTAGAATTCTGCCACCATGTATGGCCCCAAATTATTGTGGTATTCATTCACCACTTTTTTTAGATTATCAATATTGTCTTCACCATTTGCTGTTGGTAAAGCGCCGCTAATAGTTCCACCTTTGAACAGGGAACTGCCATCGCTTGTAAATAATGGCACATTAAAACCTGCATCAATCAATTGTTGCTTAATAGCAGCGCTGTATGCTTTGTGATCCTGGAGAGAAATATCTTTTCGCTGTGCTACATAAGAGCCAAATTCATTTTCTGCCTGCACCATAATTACAGGTCCGCCATGGGTAACCTGCAGATCCCTTACCTGTTCTGCAAGTTTATTAATATAAGTTCTGCATGAGTCCAGGAAAGGTTTATTATTGGAACGTATTACCAATGATTTTTCATTTTGTAACCACCACGGGTAGCCGCCAAATTCCCATTCGGCACAGGCATAAGGCCCGGGCCGCAGGATAACCATCAAACCTACGTCCTGCGCTGTTTTTATAACTCCGAAATATTTTTATTGCCTGTTTTAAAATCCCATACGCCCGGCGATGTTTCATGATAATTCCAGAATACATAAGTAGCAACAGTGTTTAATCCCATTGCCTTAATCATTTGCAGGCGATGGCGCCAATACTCTTTTGGTACTCTTGCAAAATGCATTTCACCGGAATGAATTTGTATCGCTTTTCCATCATACACAAAGGAGCCATTTTCAATTGCAAACGAATGTTTTTGCTGGGCATCTGTTTGAAAATAATCAAGAAAAATAACAATGGTAATAAAAATATCTTTTTCAAATTTTTTATGTTGAAACAGCAATGAAATAAATAGTATGTAATCAATACTCTTCCGTTAATGCGAACACTGGCTTCCTATACATCCACTGTCCACCGGTGAAATCAGGGAACTCTACCGTTTCATTTCCAAGTTCGATAGATTGCTCGCTCAACGGTGAGATAGCGCTCCAGGCGGCGGCATCATAAACATCTAACGGTGTAGGCGTCTTACGTTTTATAGATTCAACAAAAGCATGGATCACAAAAAAGTCCATGCCGCCGTGACCCGCGCCGGCAGTCTCTTTGCTCCATCTTGCCCAAAGTGGATGATCATATTTATCAAACCATTGCTGTGCATCATCCCACTGATCTCCTTTGGCTGATTTTTCCTGTATGTAGATACTTTTGTTCACGTCCATCCATAAGCCCTCGGTGCCCTGCACGCGAAAACCTAAAGAGTAAGGCCTTGGCAAATCTGTATCATGTTGCAATAAAATAGTTTCTCCATTTGCACAATTGATGGAAGTGGTAACTACA
>JBBPZF010000933.1:0-6561 GCA_038199105.1 Chitinophagales bacterium
GTAAAATCATTGCCTTTTATTTGAGCCTCACTCTCTTTAATACTTATTGCGCCTTTGTGAGACGGGCTATTAAAATCAGTCATCTTATCTGGTGCTATTTCATATATTTTTTGCTTCGCAGCAAAGGAAGTTGCCAAATCTTTTAAATTAAATTGTAGATCTTTTTTGGCACCTGAAAAATTTAAGATAACGAGTGTTAACTGATTTTTTTGTTTGTTCCACGCTGCCTGCAAAACAACATCCCCATCCATATTTTTATTTTCAATCTTAAGCGGATAAGCAATAGAGAATTTATGTAGAAATTCATAAGCTTCTCCGACGGAAGAAAGGAAAGCGCCTTCTTTTGGAACATTGATAAGATTTTCGCCCCAGCCATCTGAAAAATTTACAAAGTTGGCAAAGGAAAAATCACCGCCAAAGTTTTGAAATTGTATAAACTGATCCAGCACACTCATGCCATATTCCCAACGGACAGCTTTTGTAAAGAGAGTCTCTTTATCATCATCTTCTTTAGGCTTGTTCAATCCGTCAGTACCTTGTCCTTTTCTTTTTAAAGGCGCCCGGAATTCTGTATGGCAAAGTGTAATGTTTGTTTGGTGTTTTTTATTGAATGCAGCAAGAACTTTTAAGTCGCTTTCCATTTCCTCCATACTTCCACCCCTATTTGTTATCACGTCTATGTAAGGATAGGTTATTTCTAACATCTCTTTAAACTTAGCGTGGAATACCCAATAATTACCCATAACAATTTTTATTTTGGGATCTACTTTTTTCATTGCTTTTGCAAATTCAACACTTCGCTTTGCATAGGTAATAGCATCCAGCCTGCGATACGTTTCATTATCAAGCTCCCAGTATTTGACATTTAATGGCTGGGTGTACCCGGCTTTTATTCGCTGTTCGTTTTTTGGGTTATTACAAAAGTCAACCCAATCCCTGGCATTCTCGGTCGTACCAAACATAACCGGCACACATATAAAAGGTTCCTGGTTGGTCATACGGCAAAAGTCTACAAACTCACAAGTACCAACATCATTCACCAATGCATTGCCCCACCAGGTCTCATAATTTACCGGACGCTGATCACGCTTTCCTACACCATCACGCCAGTTGTAGAGAGAAGCAAAACAGCCGCCGGGAAAACGCATGATTGCTGATGGAAGATTATGTTTCGTCAATTCAACAACACCATTTCTCCAGCCTTTGCGGTTATTAGCAGGCATAAGAGAAAGCAAATCAAAAGCTACTTTTTTTTGAGGGTCAAGTTTGATGGCAAAGGTTGCAAAACCTTCATAATTTATTGGAGGCAAACTGGTTTCAAAAAGATTAAACTGAATCGTATTGATGGGTAGTTTTTTCTCGGCAAGTGGCTTTGTAAAATCGCCGTTAGCATAAAGGCCTACGGTAACATCGATGATGCGGTCCGAATATTTATCTGCGGAAAAATAGGAACCGTTGCTAAATAAGCATGAGAAATTATATCCCATATTTTTATGCACATACACACTGTCCTGCGCAAAAAATATTGCCTCAGTTTTTGATTTATTATCCAGCGAAATAAAGTTTTTGCCATGTGCGCTTGGCCAGTATCCGTCATTCACTTTTGAAAATGTGGATTGCGTATCATCCGGACTTTTTTTCAAAAACCATTTGCTTTCATCGTAGCCTGTATTCCACCAGTCTTCCAGTTGAGGTGTGGCCCGGTCATACTCTAACCATCCCTGGCCCAAAACTTTCTTATCATCCTCAAAATCCCGGTTGTACAACATTTCCGCCCAGGGATTTTCACTGCGGCCAAAGCCCAGTTCCATCATACTTCCATACAACAGCGGGCTTACCGGTTTATTAACTATAATATTTTTTTTAATGACATAAGTATCCTTGGCCTGTGTAGTAGAATTAGTTCTGGAAAGTTGAACAACATCCTTACTTTTCTGTTGGGCAATTCCTGCAAAGCAGCAGGGGAAAATTGCTAAAAACAGAAAGATAGTTCGAAGATGTTTGGGGATTTTCATTTTGAAATAGGAGAGAAAACTTTAAAGAAAAATGTGATAACAGTTGAAGAAATGTTTTTTTTCAAAAAAATTGATTTTAATTCACTCGCTGGACAAAGTTAAATACCCACCATCATAAGCCTAAAACTATCCTGCCAAATCCTTGTACTATTTGGATGATTTTTGGAGACAGGTTAAATTCACACTTAATGAGCCAGCGGACCAAATTCCGTGTTCACACTAAGATTTACCGGTTCCATCAACCATTGCAGGTTGAATGAATAATGAATACCGCTGCTGATAAGATGGATCATGTTATCCGGCGACTCGGTAAGTGCCATATATCCCATCGGCTCGGCATGTGATTTATCCATCCTGAAAGTACCTGTCCATGCCTGGCCATATAAGTATCGCATTTTACCATCCGTTATCAACTTTTTTACCGGCCAGGTTTTCCCTTCGTCAAAAGAGAGCGCCGCACATAAACCGAATCCTTTATAATAATTACCTGAAGAATCTTTAAACGACATTCCTTTTTTAGCCGAATCCTTTACAGCCGGATGATTTGTAAAAGAAATAAGTAATAATGGGCCCTCGTTCAGACGGGATAATACCAAACGCTGGCCTCCTGCGATAGGAGGAAATTCAGTTGCATCATATTTCCAGGTGCTGCCCATATCAGCCGATATACTCATCGGCATGTGGCCGTTAATATTATTTCCTCTGCCAAAAGCTAACAAATTTCCATTCTTTAATTGCACTACACCTGCATGAATACCGGCAATTAAGCCACCGCTATCGCCGGCTTCAAATGATGGAGTTAATGTATCCGGATTGGTTCTATTCCAGGATTTTCCACAATCCTTACTTATGTGAAGCAGGGAACCGCCCTCGCCTCCAGGTGTAGCATCGACCGCTTGTATCAACCAGCCCTCCCGGCTCTTGAACATACCGGCTATAACCTGATTGCCCTTTACGTGATTCGGGTCAGCCAATACAGGCAAAGACCAACTGGCCCCATTGTCATTGCTTGTTCTTAATACCATTGCCAGATTTTGCCAGCTTCCTGCCGCTTCCACGCCGTTCATATAAAAAATTTCTCCTCTGTTATGATCACAAAAAAGGGACGAGCCTGTCATGTTGCGATCCGGAACTTTAAAAAATAATGATGGCACATCCCATTGCTTTTTACCGGCGCGTAAACGGCTACCAAGAATTTCCATCTCCCGGCCCGCCTCAGCATTCGTTGAAAACCAGATGGCCAATAAATCTCCGTTCGGACACCAGGTAATAGCAGGGCAATGATTATGTTGATAAAAGGGAACTTTGGTTTCACAACCCGGCGTCTGCACATAAGGAATCGGGGTTTTAAAAACCGGTTTATTAATCCTGGCCCAACGATATTTTTGCTGGTTAACGTGCTGCCTGTTTAATGGTGCTGAGGAGACAGGCAGCGGTTTGGTGCCAGGCAATTTTGCCTGTACTACTCTAAAACCAACAAGCCAGCTTTTATCCTGCGGGATCATGGCGGAACGATTTGCAGAACGCAAATACTGGGCAGGTGTTTCCACGCTGCCTCCCCGCGTAACCCTGAATATGCCACTCGTTCTGCCAACCGGATCGGTTTGTATATTTTCATCATAAGGCCCATACCAGTCGTAGCACCTTCTTCTACATTTCCACTCATATCATATAAGCCCCATTCATTGGGTGGAGTTTTTCCAACAGTCAGGGATACTTGTTCAGGAGTCCACGTTGTTTGTTGTTGCTTCTGATATTCTTTCGTCAGATCATTTCCGGTAAAAAAAGTGGTGAGCGTTCCGGCGCGGCAAGCATATTCCCATTCTGCCTCTGTTGGAAGCCGATAGGTTTCCCCCTCTTTTTTTGATAACCATCCGCAAAAGTTCAGAGCATCCTGATAGTTTACAAAAACTACGGGATCATTATCCTTTAATGAAAATCCGTTTTCTTTATTCCTGAATTTTTTATGTGAAGTGTCAAAGTATTCATATTGCGCATTTGTGATTTCCGTAGCTGACATCGTAAAAGAATGAGCAATAATTACTTCGTGAGCCGGCCTTTCATCATAATCTTCTCCAAAGCCCTGTGACCCCATATAAAAACTACCAGGCGGTATTTCTACCATTTTTATTCCAAATGAATTCTCCTTTTGACTAAAGCCGGGTAGGCTAATCATTAGAAAAACAAAAAATAAAAGGATTTTACATTTCAATGTTTATTGAAATTTATAGCTTAAAAAATATACATTAACCGACTTTCGAGACAATACAAAACTAACAATCAATACAGCGTTAGTTCCAATACCCTTAATTCATAAGGGTCCATCATTATTTCCCATGGCTCCCCTATTTTAAATGATGCCTGCGTTTTTTTATTTTCAGGATATGACCAATTAACTTTCGCCTCTGCGTATTTTTTATCAAAGCCACATGTTTCTCATGAGATTACAAAAGAAACTGGTTTAAGCTTTTCATCCCGTGGACCAATATACACTTCCATAAAAATACCCACTCGTTCCTCCATGTTTTTTTCTACAAAAATGGCCAGTGAATTTTCTTTATCATAATGGATAAGATTCGAAAGTTTGACCTCGAAAGGTTCCTGCCATTCATTATGAGTAGCCACTTTTTTACCATTGAAATAAATAATACAATTACCCTGGATGCCTTCGAACATAAACCTCACATCCTTTCCTTTCCATTCAGCAGGAATCTTCATTGAATGCCGGTAGGCCACATACTTTGTTTCGTAAATTCCTCTCCAGTTTGTTCTTGGTAAAGTAACAGATTCCCAACTTTTATCATCAAAGTTCACCTCCATAAAATCAGCAGGAATGTCCGTTCTTATATCTGTATATTTTACTTTAAAATCTTCTTTCACCAAAAGATGGTTATCATTATTCTCACCAGGATTTCTCAAAAATAGAATGCATTTATTATCCCTGGAATGAGCATAGCCATAAGGTTCACCCTTTGCAGGATCACCTAACAAAAACCTGGTATTGTGTGACAGTACACTTGAATTCTTCTTAGCCCATTTAATGATTTTTGCCAAAAAAGCCCATTCCTTTTCTGTCCGTAATTCGGGTGTCAGGTACAATTCCCACATCATAACACCTCTGCCAAAATACATTAATACATCATGCTCCCAGTCATCAATAGGAGTTTTCCAATCCATACAAAAATTACCTTTTATGATACCATGTGTCATGATAGCATTCGTAGGAAACTGGTTCTTCTTCTCAACAAAATCAAAATACATTTGCCTATCACGGTATGTTATTACCCTTTCCCTGCCTGGCCCGGTTCCTATCCCTTCAAAGTCGGATCCACCAAACCAAATACAATCGGCGCCCATCAACCACCAGGGGCTCAGATTCATCCCCGAGGTATAATTCAGATATATGTCAGGATTAATTTCTCTCATATAGCCCATCCAAAAAAACCTTCCTTCTGTCTGGCTTTCCAAATCAGCACCCTCGGTAATACGATGGCCATGGCTCGGCGTGGCGCAGCGCCCCGGATTAAAATCATGTTTAAAATAATTTACTTTTAGATCCTTCATGATATAATCAACCCGGCTCTTAAAAGCATTGGTATAATTTTTACCCAGCAGGCAATAAGTATAATAATCAGACCCACCATAATTCCTCGGCATAATAGTGACTTCATATCCATTTTTTAATCCCCAAACTCTATCACCCGCAGGACCGGCACAACTGATAGGCATCCATAAACCCATCTGACATCCAGGTATTTCAACGATACCTTTTTGAAGTTCTTCAAACCCTTTTACTGATTTAGGTTCATAAATACTTTGATGGTTTTGCCAGCCATCATCAATAACAAAACTTTCCAATTCAATTCCATATTTGGTAAACAAATCTTTGTGATACCCTTTTAAAGTTGATTCATAATCTGTAAGCTTGGCACCCGTACTATCAAACCAGGTATTATTAATTAAAATTGGTTTTGATGCGGAACCCCTGATAGTAGGAACATATTTTTCGAGAAACCAGTTCGAAACTTCCCCCTTTGGAGTTGCCCCCCACACTGCAATCTTTGAATTTGTCGCTTTACCAACATTCCAGGCTGGCCAATGAGTGGAGGAATATTTTCCATCCTTAAAAGAATTGTCTGCTGTAGGCCACTCCAGTCCCATAAATAAATTATCAATATATACCGGCTGTCCGTTGCCATGGTTAGAACAATTTACTTCCGAAGGAAAAATTAATGACTCAACTGTTATGGCGGTAATGCCAAATTCCGTATGAGGATTAGGTTCCAACACTAACCATTTGCGTCCAAAAAAATCTGAGTCCTTTAGTTCGTATATCAACTTTACATTGAGGTCAGGAATCTTATTCGAATTTAAACTTAAGACTATCTGAGTCTTTTTATCCAAGGTAGCAACGACAGTCTTTTTAACTGCGAAATCTTTTGTTGTCAACGGTTGTGCAATTCCTTCGACATCGATAATAAATTCTTCCCCTTCCACCTGGTAGGTTTCTCCTGTAAATTTATTTTTTATGGAAGTGGTTTTCACA
>JBBPZF010000934.1:0-2661 GCA_038199105.1 Chitinophagales bacterium
AACATATGCAGGCATACCTGAATGAATTCTTTTATCGCTTTAACAGAAGGCAATTTGGTGAAACTATATTTCACGGACTTTTGATGAGGTTGGTTGAGAGTAAACCGCTTTATCAAAAGGCATTCACGACTTAAACGATTATTCTAAAAGTTTTAATGTAGTTTCCTGCTTATTCAGCCACACCGGTGCTATTTGGGAGATAGCTATTTTTAGTTTTGTATCTTTCATTTTCTACGATTCATAAATATTAATTCGTTCGCGGGTTTCATTGAACATTACTTCATTTGTCAAATAACCTCTAAACAATTAAGTTAGCCAAAAAAAATTGTCTGTTGAAGTTTGGAATAATAATAGAATAATAAACATGAAAAGATTAACCATTGTTGTCGCTTCAAAAAATCCGGTAAAAATTAACGCCGCCACCGATGGATTAAAGTGCATGTTTCCTGATGTTGAATTGATAGCAGAACCTGTTATTGTAACATCAGGTGTGGCAGACCAGCCATTATCGGATGAAGAAACAATAGAAGGCGCTATCAACCGGGTTGAAAATGCTAAAACAGCCTACCCAAATGCAGACTTGTGGGATAGAAGGCGGGGTCGCAATTATTGAAGGCGAGTTGGCAGCATTTGCATGGGTAGTGGTTAAATCAAAGGACTTGATTGGAAAAGCTCGTTCAGGCACTTTCTTTTTGCCCTGTGCAGTAAAGGCGCTAATAGAAGAAGGAATGGAATTAGGAACAGCAGACGATATAGTATTTGGACATACAAACTCAAAACAACAAGGAGGTGCTGTTGGATTACTGACAAGTAATGTGGTTGACCGGAAACAGCTATATGAACAGGCTGTAGTGCTAGCACTAATACCATTTAAGAATAAGGAATTATACGGCAGGAAATAACAAACAGTACCTGTATGTCCGCTTACTGTTTTTCTTTTCTTTAAAGGCTGTTTAAAATTTGCTTTCTATCCTGTTTGTTTTGTTTGGCCTGGCACATTTGAATTCCAAACAAGGATGGTACAACCGGTGTGGCTTGTAGCGTTATGCTCTGTTCCTGCCGGGTAATAAAGATAGGAGCCGGGGCCAAACTCTTTGCCTTGTTCAACAGAAGGGTCTGCATAAATACCTTCCACAACAAAAACCTCATCTGGTACCGAATGTGCATGTTTGGGATAAGCCATTCCGGCTGCAATTCGCAATAGTACCCGATTTTCTCCCGGCTTTGCACGTAATACTAATTTGTCTACGCCATCCGACACTGTCTCCCAGCCTTGTATTGCACCATCTACATACTCGATTTGGAACATAATTAATTTTTTGCTTGAGGTCAGTAAAAGTAGATTATTGGGTTCAAAGAGAATCAAATTTTACACGGATGGAAGTCGAAAGAATTATAATTTGTCACTAGCGTTGCGTTGAGAAATTCTATAGTTCTTTGAAAGTATTATCAGCATTGAATTTGCCAGGATTATTTGAACTGTATCCTGAATGTAACTGGGCTATTGAAATGAAAGTATTGATTGTACAATCACTTCAGCTAAAATAAGAGGTAACTACTTGACAGTACTATAGTCCATTTGCATTAAACAGCTATCCTTTACTTACAAAATAATTAATAAGCAAAGCTCCACTAATAATCAGCAGTCCAAAAAACTCTCTTGTTTTCTCAATCCAGGGCTTTGTTGCCTGCATACTTTCTGTCAGGCTCGGATGATTGTATTTTATAATCCAGTCCCGTACGCCATCTTTTGCAAAAAATAATAGGGCAGCATAAATCAGGTAAAAAATAATCAGTAGCAGATAAGTTACAGGAAAATAAAGATGGAATACTGCCAAACCGCAACTTATGGCTGCCAGTGTGTATATGGTTACCCAGAGTGGGGCATCTGGATCATTCAGATTAAACCAGGCAAATACAACAAAAGAAATAAAGAAAATGATATTCAAAATAATGAGCAGCATATTTTTTTTTTGATGGTTAATAAATTCAGTACTGTTCCTACAAAGGCAGCACCTTTCAGGAAAAACAGGAATTTGCCTTTCCCTATTGAAAGATCTGTTGAGTTCATAAGATTAAACTTTTGTGTTGTGCTTTAATATTTATCTCAAAAGATGTTGCCATATCACATCATAAACATCGGTAGCAACTAAAGCTTTTTTGCTCACTTCTTTTTCTGTTATCAGCACCGGGTGAATAGCAGGATCTTTTACCAAACTTCCGTGTGATCCTTTAACCAGCGTGGCATCTAAAGGAATAACATCCATTACATACCGAAAGCCTGCTTTTTTACGCAACAGTTTATAAGCGGCTCTGGCTTTCGAAGTCATAAACAATTCCACCGGATCATAACCAGGTTTTTTATGAATATCTACTACTCTTGCATAATCAGGCGCTTTGGCATCATCCATCCAGAAGTAGTACGTGAACCAACTTTTTTCATCTGCCATCACTACAAAATCACCAGCCCGTTCATGATCAATATGATATGGCGCTTGTTCTTGCCGATCGAGTACCAGTTCTACGCCCTGCACCTGCTCTAAAATATTTCGTACCTGTTGCGTAACAGATGGATCATTCAAATACACATGCGCCACCTGGTGATCGGCTACGGCAAAGGCTTTGGATGCGCCGGCATCAAGTAGTTCCAGATCTCTTTCC
>JBBPZF010000935.1:0-2181 GCA_038199105.1 Chitinophagales bacterium
ATGATTTTTTATCAGTAACAATATTTTGTATCGCCGCCGCTATTTCATCCACGCTGCCAGGGTTTACCAATTGCCCCAACTGCCCATCAAGCAAAGCATCTGAAGAGCCGTCTATATTGCCGGCAATAACGGGCAGCCCATAATACATGGCCTCAATAAATACAAGGCCAAATCCTTCCTTGCGACTGGGCATCACATACGCATCAGTGATGGCAAAATGTTCTTCGAGCTCTTCATCCTGCAGGTAACCGGTCATCACCACGTTAGGTTGCAGTCTCGCTTCTTCAATCAGTTTATCAACAAACAATTTTTCTTCTTTGTCATACGTGCCGGCCAGCAGGTATTTAATATTGGGGTGGCTGATCTTTAATTTAGCAATCGCGCCAATCACTTTGTCGTATCCCTTGTAGCGCTCTTTTGATGATAATCTCGTGAGTGTCATCAACACAAAATCATTCGCATCGAAGCCATATTTCTGTAAAAGCTTTTTACTTTTTCTATGCAACGACGGCAATGGCAGGTAAGGATCTAAGCAATTGTTGAGCACCGCGCTTTTAGCTTTCGAAACCTGGTGTATTTCCAATAGTTTATTTTGCGTAAAGCTGCTCACGGCAAACACGCTATTACAATAATGGAGCATCTTTCTTTTGCGCCGGCTGAGCGGGTACCAAATTTCTATGCCATGCGCCAGCAGGATAAGCCTGGTGGAAGGGGACACTTTTTTTATCAACCAGCCGATAAGCAACAAATTTGCGTGGCTAAGAATAACCGTATCTGCACCCTTCCCCGCCTCCACCATATCTTTTATAAAGAGGAATTTATTTATGCCATACCCCCGGAAATTCTCTGCGGGGAAATATAAATTATTGAATGCGTCCCGCTGTTTATCGTACATGCTGCAAACCTGCACCACGCCATTATTTTGTATGCTTTCTTCATACAACGCCTTCCCCATTATCCTGCACACTTTCTCTATACCACCCGTGGCAGAAAAAGTTCGTAAGGTAAGGAAGAGGGTTTTCAAGTGGGGGGTATCAGGTATGAGGTATCAAGTATTGAGTAGCAGGTAGCAAGTAGCAAGTAGCAAGTATCGGTACCAGGTAGCAAGTGGCAAGCAACCCCTCTGCCCATTCACCGTTTTGACCTTTGACTATTGACCATTGACCATTGACCTCATCACCATTCACCACTGACCATTCACCAAATCACGCCACTCCCCTCGCTTCCAGAATAAGCAGCGACATCAGGTGGCTCCATTGCATTTTTCCTTCTATGAATTTTTTATAGCTGGCGCGGGAATGCGTGTTGCCATTCTGCATGGTGTCTTCTACAAATCTATTGTTGCTGAGCCATTGGGTGAAGGGAAAGCTGAAGCCCATTTTTTTCCGGTTCCATACAGATTCCGGTAATTCGTTTTTAAAAGCATCTATTAAAACCTGCTTGGGCAAAGGGCCTTTATATTTTGTTTCTTCGTCCATGGAAAGGGCTGTCTTAACTACTTCCTCGTCCAGGAAAGGCACGCGTATCTCTACACCATGCGCCATGCTCATTACATCGGCATCCCGCAACAACTGGTCCTGCATATAAATGTTCAGCTCCATCCAACTGGCTTTGTTTTTTGGCTCAAGGCAAGGCAACACCGGCAGGGCAGGCTGCTCCTGCAATATGTCCCAGATTTCTTTCTCAGTGGCATCCAATTGCGTGGCAATTTGCGCAGGGTTAGACAACCCTCTTAAAAAAAGGTAAATACCCTTTATGCCTTCCATAGAAAGATAGGGCAGCCTGTTGAGCTTTTTGTCGCTGCGGTTCCTCGCAGACTTCCACAGGGCCGCAGGAAAATGTTGCAACTGGCTGGCAATATTAATCCGCGCAAAGGACGGGTAGCCTCCAAACAGTTCATCGCCGCCAATGCCCGATAACACTGCCTTTAAGCCGCTTGCCCTCGCATACTTACTGATGAACCATGTATTGAGCCCATCGCAGGAAGGCATATCCATTGCCTGTAGTATGGAAGGAAAGGATTCCTGGAATTCAGCTTCGGTAAGCAGGTGCTGGTAATAGCGGCATTGCAATTGTGCGTTAATGCTGTCCTGGAATTCTTTTTCCGAAAAGAGTTCTTCATTAAAATACAGCGACAGCGTTTTTAAATATTCCTTGCGGTAACCGGAGGCAAGTGCAGTA
>JBBPZF010000936.1:0-4071 GCA_038199105.1 Chitinophagales bacterium
CAGAAGAAGGCCAATTTAACAGGCGCTGTATCTGTAGTTAGTGCAAAAGACTTAAGTAAAGATCATGGTACTACCAATGTGCTTCAATCGTTACAGGGCGTTGTTCCCGGTTTGCATATTACAACAGACGGAAACCCTTCAGGCAATGTTGGGGTACAGATACGCGGCCTTACTTCAATAGCCGGCGGAGCGCCGTTAATCGTAATTGATGGTGTGCCCAGCTATACGAATTTGCGGGATATTAATCCTGAAAATATAGCATCTATGCAGGTACTAAAAGATGCTTATGCTTCAAGTATTTACGGTACACAGGGTGCAGCAGGCGTTATCCTGATTCAAACAAAAAAAGGGAAGCCAGGCAAGGCAAAGATTACCTACAATGGTTCTTTTGGCATTGCCGATTTTACGAACAAAGTGCCTATGTTAAATACACAGCAATATGGGCAGGCACTGTGGCAGGCGGCAGTTAACGGTGGCCAGGATCCGAATTTGGCAACCCAAATTTATAAGTATGACTGGCATAAAGATAACAATGGCATTCCAGTGCTTGACAAGGTAACACCCCGCCAATATTTAAATGCTGATTCTACTATGTTAGCAGCTAATACAAATTGGTTAGATGAAATATCACAATTGGGTATTCAAAATAATCACCAGGTTACTATTTCCGGCGGAAATGATAAAGCGACCACTTTATTATCGCTCAATTTTTTACAGAACCAGGGCACACAAATTTATACAGGCTTTAAAAGATTCTCGGTGCGCCTTAATACAGAGTACCATGTTCTAAACAATCATCTTACCATAGGGGAAAATCTCGAAGCCTCTCACCTGAAGGATAATAATCAAAATGCAATGCACGAGGCATTGGTAGAACCTCCAATTATACCTGTACATTCTACTGATGGCGGCTGGGGAGGTTCTGCGGTAGCGTTGGGAATGGATGATTATTGGAACCCGGTAAGAGACCTGACATTAAATAAAGATAATGGCACCAGATTCAATAAAGTCTTTGGTGATGTGCACGCAAACCTAACGTTCCTGAATCATTTTACACTCCACTCACAGTTAGGACTAATTTATACAGAAGGTGATCATAGAACCATCCAATTTACTTTTAAAGAAGCCGGTGGTAAATTCAATCCTATCAGCAGTGTTGACCAATGGCATTGGCAGGAGGCAACACTTGATCTTACAAACACACTGGATTATAAGCTAAATACAGGTAAACATGATCTTGATTTTTTGGCAGGTATGGAAGCCAATAAATACACAACCGAAACAACGGATGCAAGGCGCCAGGATATTCAATTTCAGAATTATAATTATGCTTATTTAAATACGGGCACAGGTAATATAGAAGTGCATGGCAGCGGTGATAAATTCAATCTTCTCTCTTATTTTTCCAAGTTTAATTATGTATATAATTCCAAATATTTATTGTCGGCTTCCTTGCGGTATGATGGTTCATCAAAGTTCGGGAAGAACAATCAGTTCGCTTTATTCCCCGCTGTATCTGCAGGATGGCGTATAAGCAGCGAAGATTTTCTGGCTAATAACAGTACTATATCCGATTTAAAACTTAGAGCGAGCTGGGGTAAAAACGGCAGCCTTGCAACCATTAATTCATTAGCATCGCAAACTTTTTTCACTTCCGATTATAATCGTACATCTTATAGCATTGGTGGCGCCGAAAGCGGCAGCCTTCCTTCCGGATATTACAAAGTGCAAACAGGTAATGATGACCTTAAATGGGAGACAACAACCCAAACGAATATTGGTATTGATTTCGGATTTCTTAATCAAAGAATTTCGGGCTCATTAGATTTTTATCGAAAATATACGGATGGCATGTTGATCAGGCCACCTTACCCGGGCGTACTGGGTGAAGGCGCAGGCCAATATATTAATGCAGCGAATATGACCAATAAAGGCGTTGAACTGGCTGTAGCTTACCAGGGTAACCAGCATAAGGACTTTACATACCAGGTGCGTGGCAACGTTAGTTATAATAAGAATGTTGTAAACGATTTGCCTCAAACCGTTACATACACCTGGGGCGGGAGCGCTTTAAAAGGTGATGGTATAGCAGGGCATCCGTGGGGGGCTTATTATGGATTTATCGCTGACGGAATTTTCAAATCACAGGACGAGGTTGATAAATGGGCTGACCAGCCTGGCAAAGGTGTTGGAAGAATAAAATACAAAGATATCTCCGGCCCCGATGGCAAACCCGATGGTAAAATTGATTATAATTATGACCGTGTCTGGTTAGGAAGCCCAACGCCTAAAGTTGAGTATGGTATTTCTTTTAGCGCTAATTATAAAAATTTCGATTTCTCTATGTTCTGGCAGGGCGTTGCAGGTACCACAGTTTATGATGGCTGGAAAACTTATAGCGATTTCTGGAATGTATGGGTGCAAAACGGCTTTAACCATCCAACACGTGTGTTGGATGCATGGTCGCCCGCAAATCCAAATTCAAATATTCCTGCCTTGTCGTTGAATAATAGTAATGATGAGCTTAGATTGTCAACTTATTTAATTGAGCCGGGCGCTTATTTAAAACTAAGAAATGCTCAGGTTGGGTACAATCTTCCCAAATCTTTTAACTCAAGAATTGGAATGGAAAGATTTTATATATACCTGGCGGCAGAAAATTTTATAAGTATAAAAAGCAGCTCCTATACCGGTCCTGATCCTGAAAATCCTGATGGCGGTCCTTACTACAATCCTTATGTTAGGCCGCAAACTTTTAAAATAGGTGTAGATGTATCATTCTAAACAAAAAATTACTTAGTTCTAAATAAACATGATCCTGAATTTTAAAATAAATAGTATGAAAAAGATAGTAAGTTATATAATATTAGCATGCGTTATTTTATCGCTGACTAATTGTAAAAAATTTTTAGAGGTTACACCCCAGGGTGTAGTTACAGAAGAAAATGTTAGCACACCGGGAACGGTGGATGGGCTTGTAATTGCGGCTTACGCCTGGTATCCTCACGAGTTTATTCTTAACCAGAAAATGACTCCCTGGCTTGCTGATATGAAATCTGATGATTCCTATAAAGGCGGCGGTGGTATTGGAGACCAGCTTCCATGGTACCAGATGGAAATTTTTTCCCAGGTTACGCCAAGCGTTGGCAATAACGATGGCTTATGGTTTGGCCAGTATGGAGGTATTTCAAGATGTAATACAGCTTTAAGAGCACTAAATAACATTGACAAATCTGCCTATCCACTAAAACAGCAAAGAATTGCAGAAATGAAATTCCTGCGTGGCTTTAGTTTTTTAGGATTAAAAAGATGGTTCAAATGGATTCCTTATTACCAGGAAAATGCAACCAGGGATTCTATAGTAACACTTCCCAATCATCCTGATACAGCTAAAAACGATTTATATATCTGGAATGACATATACCAGGACTTTGCAGCCGCTGCAAAAGATTTACCTGCCGACCAAACCGAAGTGGGGCGCCCTACCAAATATGCAGCAGAAGCAGAAATGGTAAATGTATTATTGTGGATGGCTTATGAACAAGATGCCAATAACCAGGTAATAAATATTAATAATAGCAAACTCTCTGAAGCATTAACTTATGCAGATGATATTATAAACAGTGGTAAATTTAGCCTGGCACCTGATTTTTCAACTAACTTTCTTTTCGCAAAAGATAACCAATCTCCTGAATCAATTTTCGAATGGCAATACACACATGATGATGGTACCCCTAATGGAAACCTTGATGGTGGCACGCCATTAAATGCTCCCTGGTGGCCTCCTCAATTTAGTTGCTGCGATTTTCACAAAGCTTCTTACGATATGGTGAACGCTTTTCGGGTAGATGCAAACGGAATACCGCTTTTTGGTACATATAACAATGCAGAAATAACTGACAAAAAAACTTATTTTGCCAATAATTCATGGGACCCAAGAATTGGCCATACAGTTGCCATTCCCGGCCTTCCCTGGAAATATCAAAAAGACTTATTGTTCGATAGTTCAGGAGCAAGAGACCCCAATAATTATGGATACATGAATTCTTTAAAGGAAAATGTGGAAGCCGG
>JBBPZF010000937.1:0-2148 GCA_038199105.1 Chitinophagales bacterium
TTAAACATGCGATAGACACGCAGTTTGTGTTAGGTTCCAATTACACCTATACAAGAGATCCGTTAATAAATAACCCTTTGGCAAACGGTTTTTATTTTAGCGGCCTTGCAGATCTTTCAGGTAATGTTGCGGGCGTGTTAATTAAACCCGATGCAACGGATGGCAAGAAAAGATTGTTTGGAACACAAATTTCTCAATACATAAAAACACAACTTGAAGGAAGGTATTATTATAATTTCAGTAAAACACTTCGTTTAGCCAATCGCGTTATATTCGGGTGTGGCTACCCTTATGGAAATTCTACCGAACTGCCATTTATAAAACAATTTTTTATCGGGGGAAATAATAGTATAAGGGCTTTCAGAAGCCGTTCCATAGGGCCGGGAACTTACAGAGACCCACGTTCGGACAGCCTTGCTTTTTTTCCGGATGAATCTGCAGATATAAAATTAGAGCTGAACAGTGAGCTAAGGATTAAGGTAAACAACATTATTGAGGGAGCTTTTTTTGTGGACGCCGGAAATATCTGGTTGTACAACAAAGATCCCAACCGCCTCGGGGGAAAGTTTACAAAAGATTTTCTTAACCAGTTGGCGGTGGGCACGGGCATTGGCTTACGCCTCAACCTGACCATACTTTTATTAAGAATAGATTTAGCCACACCGGTTAGGGAGCCATGGTTAGATCCGGGAAACAGGTTTGTTCTCAACCAATTTGATCTCTCTAACAAGAAGTGGAGAAGACAAAATCTCGTACTGAATTTAGCTATCGGTTATCCTTTTTAGTTGTAAGGAATATACAACCTGGCAATAAAATCCGAAGTATGAAAAAACTGATTCTCTTAAATTTCATTATTGTTTTTGCATTTATAGGTTGTAGTTCTGACTCTGTAAAAGATAAAGGGACGGAAGTAATAACGGAAGATACGGTGCATGATAATGTCTACGATCCCGCTGCAGATTCTGCTGTTGTTATAAAAAATTCGCCGGATATATGGACCGCAGATTTTGAGTCAGCTACGAATACATTTAAAATTCATAAACCTACAAGTGCCCGACTGGACACGCTTTCAGCAGATAAGCTAATAGCATTAATAAATAATAATTGGGATTTTGTTCGTCTGAATTTTATAAAAGTTTCACATGATACCATTTATGTAAATATCCCTAACAGCGAAAAGCTGACCGAAGGTCTTGGCAATACCGGCGCAGAGAATTACATGGCTACGACTACCTTTTCCTTGACGGAAATAAAAGGAATTAAGTATGTGAATTACGATTTCAAAATGGGCGATCATTCAGCACCCGGCGTTTACAGCCGCACTGACTTCAAAAACTTCAAATAAGCGACGCGGGAAGTTATTCTTATTGTGCTTCCTTCAATAAAATCAACCGGGTTTGTTATGGCTTACTTTCTTAAAGTTGAACAATAATATAATAAATGCAAGTATATTAAAAGCCATCATTTGCCAGGTAGCCAATGCCCAGCCGCCGACCCGCCAGCAATACAAACCAAGTGCAGTGCCGCCTGCGCCGCCAATAAAATAGCAAGTCATATAAATAGTATTAATGCGGCTGTTCGATTTTTCATCAAGGCTGTATATCCTCGCAACATTAGTCACCTGCACCGCCTGAACGCCCACATCAAGAATAAAAATTCCGGCGATCAATACAATAAGTGAAGTTGAAAAAAAATGAATACCGGCAACACTAAAGAGCACCAGCAACATCGCGATTAAGAGTGAGCGCCGGGCTTTTCCCTTATCGGCAGACTTACCTAACACAGGCGCAGCCAATGCTCCGCCGATCGCCACGAAGCCGAACATCCCGATTTGATCAGGTGCATAATTAAATGGAGCATTGCTTAAATGGAAAGTTAAGTTCGTCCAAAAAGAACAAAATACACCAAACATTAAGGCACCGATGGCAGAAGAAATCCGCAACACAGAAAATCGCTTTACCTGCAATAAAGTTGACTTTAATAATTGTAAATAATTACTGGTGAAGTTACTTTCAACATCAGGTAAAAGTTTATACAAAAGAAAAAAGATGGTAAGCACCAGCCCGCAGGCAATCATATATACAGCATGCCATCCCAGTGAATCGGCAACAAAGCCGCTCAACACACGTGCCGCTAAAATGCCTATAA
>JBBPZF010000938.1:0-3925 GCA_038199105.1 Chitinophagales bacterium
GCCGGGTGTAAAATTCAGCTCAGTAACTGACGATCCAATTAGCTCATTTTGCAACCTGGATTCTGTAGCGAATTGAGCTTCGTTCCAATCAACATCAAATATATTTTCGAACGCAATTCCAACTTCATTCTTTTTTGCAGTATAATTTACAAAAGCATCCATTAAAAAATACCCCTTTGCTACAATGGAATTGTCTTCATTGGCCGGCCTGTTTTTTATATATCTATAAGTAAGGCTTCCATTAATCGAAATGGAAAGACAGAAAATTATTATTAAGAAAATAAAACGTTTAGAATTAGTGTGCATAGGTCTCTTTTTTTATAACTCATATTATAAATGCTTTTATGATTAATAAACTATTTGACGAATGTGCTGCATAATGCAATTACCTCATAGCAGGTACATATGCTTGTACGCCGGCTATAAAAAACGGAAAATGTGCTGATAACTTTCAGTCAAATTATATATGCACTAAACTTTTGGTGGCGGGTAATCGGAATTGGAGTAAGTATATGTGAGCGTAGGGGAGAGTGAAGCATAATTTGGGATAAGAATTTCTGCGGCTGAAATATTAAATTCTTTAGTGATAATATGATCGTTTGGTGATCCATCTTTCTTAAGGATAGTTGAATCTTTCTCTGCGTTGCTGTTTTTGGATGCTTCCATTACTTCTTTGTGTACATGAAATTTTCCATTGTGTGAATGTGCGGTTGCCAGTGGTCTTTATACCAAAAAACATGGGCAATAATATCGGTAGTATAAGGCAGTATAGGCTTTAATATAATAGTGGAGTAAGTGAAGAGAAGCAGGTATGTGATTGCTAATTTCATTCTCAAGAAAAGGTTTTTATTTGTAACATACTACTAATTGAAGTATTAATGTCAACCAAAAACACTTAGCAGTTTTACGATAATAAAATGTAAAGCTCCACAATAACAGTGTATAAACTACGTTTGATAATAGCACATGGTTTTGGTATAAAAAAAATATTGGAAAAAATCTCTAAATAATTGTAGAAAAATTTCTAATGAGATGGAGCCCTATTTTTATATACATGGTATAAATATATTTTGTGCTAATAAACGTTTATAGATACTCGCAAATTTTCGGGTAAAATCACTAAGATGTATGTAGAGGTAAAGAGCCTGCATTTTCATTTTATCATAGTAAAAAAATAAATATTAGTTGAATGTTTACCCGATAAGTTTATAAAACAAATTTCTTCTGAAACTCTTTATTAATAAGCGTTTTAAAGATTCATAAAAAAATCAAAAGTGTTTACAAATCCATCTTGCTCTGCTTGTAAAAGAAACCGGGTATGGCATTTGATCGTAGATGCTCTTGAGTTAACAAATTCGACTCCGAAAACAAATTTCTCATTTTAAATCAACCTCAATTATGTTAAACACAAAAACAAACGAAAATCAGCCCGCCCTGATTTACGAGGCGACTACCAAACCATTCTCAAGAAGAAAATTTTTTGGAATAGTTGGCGCAGGAACCGCAATTATGGCGACAGCAGCCGCTTGCAAAAAGGATAAGAATAATTCCAGCAACGATGGTGTAAACCTTGGAAGTGGGGATACCGGTATATTAAATTATGCCTATGCTCTTGAGCAATTAGAAGCTGCTTTCTACACACAGGTAGTTATGACGCCTTACGCGAGCATATCTGCATTGGAGATGGAATATCTTACTGATATCAGGAATCATGAAGTAGCACACAGGGAATTCTTTAAAGCTGCTCTTGCAGGAAATGCAATTGTTGCACTCGAAGTAAATTTTTCTTCCATTGATTTCACGAGCCGTACAAGTGTATTGGCAACAGCAAAAGCATTTGAAGATTTGGGCGTAACTGCATATAACGGTGCCGGACAGTTGCTTTCTACAACCAGTACTGGCGCTACATATTTGACACTTGCAGGAAAAATAGTTTCAGTAGAAGCCCGTCACGCGGCACTTATAGCTGATCTTATTTCTGATGGAACTTTTGCCAACACTGTTGACGGCATGGGCCTCGATAGTGCACGTACTCCTTCTGAAGTATTGGCGATAGCCGGAGCTTATATCAAAACAAAACTTAACGCAAGTAATTTACCCTCTTAAATTTAATAATTATGAACTTACAAAATATAATTTCTGAAATAGAAAAAGCAGACCCCGAAGTGTATGACCGGCTTGATACCAGGAGAAGCACAATGAAAAAATTTGCAAATCTATCTGGTAAATTTGCTGTTGCTTCAATACCTTTTGCTTTAGGCTCGATGTTTAAAACAGCTTATGGGCAAACTAATTCAACAGTAAACGATGTTTTAAATTTCGCTTTAACTCTTGAATATTTGGAAGCTGAGTTTTATAACAACATCGTGGGCTCTCCAGGCTATATGACTGCCAGCGCTGCCGCCCAGGGCGCTTTGTCTAAAATTAAAGATGACGAGAATAAGCACGTTGCTTTTCTTAAATCTGTTTTAGGTGCAGCCGCTGTTGCAAAACCAACTTTTGATTTTACCGCAGGTAACGGATCAGGTACGGGTCCATTCGCCGGCTACCTGGCAGCTTATGCCGTGCAATTAGCAATGGCGCAAACTTTTGAAGATACCGGAGTCCGCGCTTATAAAGGGCAGGCGCCTGCTTTGCAAGGCAACCGCACAGTACTTACTGCCGCCTTGGAAATTCATTCAGTTGAAGCAAGACATGCTGCTCATATTCGCGAGATGAGAAGAGCTTTAAATGCAGCTATTCCTGCAGGCCAGGAAGTAAAACCATGGATCACTTTGAATCAAAGCGGAATTGATTTCCCTCCAGGGAATGCTGCAATTCAAAAAAGTTATAATGGTGAAGAAGCGGTAACGCAGGCTGGTGTAACTATTACTGGAATTGGTGGCAATGCATTTATAGATGCAAAAGCAGCTTCAGAAGCTTTTGATGAGCCGCTAACCACCGCACAGGTTTTAGATATTGTGGATCCTTTTATAGTATAACCGGGGTTAAAATATAAGATTAAAATGGCTATGTTTTTATAAGGCATAGCCATTTTTATAAATAAGAATATCAAAATTCCTACACAGTTATTAATTAATATACAACAGCTACTCACAACGAAAAATGAACACAAGTGTCTCGCACAATAGTTTTTTTGTAAAAAGAATAAAGCACCAGCAGGAGAAATCGCACATGAGCCTTATTGACCATCTCGAAGTTTTGAGATGGCACATCATGCGGGCAGCTATTGCAGTTGTGTCTGCAACCATTTTAATTTTTGTTTTCATCGATTGGGTGTTCGACAATGTGGTGTATGCACCTGCTCGCACTGACTTTATTACTTACACTGGATTGTGTACGCTAAGCCATAAGTTGCATTTAGGTGATGCGCTTTGTATGCCCCCTGTGAATATTAAACTTTTGGGAAGTACTGTCAGCGGTCCTTTCATGTCTGCAATATCTATTTCCTTTGTCGGAGGTATCGTCCTTGCATTCCCTTATATTTTTTGGGAAATATGGCGATATATAAAGCCAGCATTAAACGCTAAAGAAATAAAAAGCGCAAGTGGAAGCATCGCGTGGGTTTCAATATGCTTCTTTCTGGGTGCAGCATTCGGCTATTATTTGCTGGCGCCCTTCACTTTTAATTTCCTGGCTAATTACCACCTTGGTAATACAGGCGCTTACACCTATTTGCCCACTCTTGATGATTATATAGATACATTAACGAGCATTATACTTGGCTGTGGGCTTGGCTTCGAGCTTCCTGTAATTTGTTATGTGCTTTCGAAGATTGGTATCATCAATCCTAAAATGCTGAAAGATTATCGCAAATATGCTTATGTGGTTATATTAATTGTAGCCGCTGTTATCACGCCGTCACCTGATTGGACGAGCCAGGCTATTGTGACGATACCACTTATTGCCTTGTATGAAATAAGTA
>JBBPZF010000939.1:0-4460 GCA_038199105.1 Chitinophagales bacterium
TATTGATTGATACGATTGTGCTACCCCTCTACCTCCATACGGTCTAAATTTGCTTTAACATTAAAACCAGTTCTCACTATGGAAAATGATACAATAAATGAAGTCATTGCCGAGAAGCTTAAATCACAGATCAAAGGAGTCGTTGTAATGCAAATGGACTCGACTTATCATGAAGACCGGAAGCTGTATAATGGAATGATTCAAAAATATCCAAAGGCTATTGTAAAGTGTGCCAATGTTGCCGATGTCATTAACACTGTAAACTTTTGCCGAGAAAACGGATTAGTAACTGCCATCCGCAGCGGGGGGCACAATGGCGCCGGATTGGGTTCGTGTAATGACGGGATTGTTATCGACCTCAGCTTAATGAAAGGTATTCGTATCGATCCGGATAAAAAGACGGCTTGGGTAGAAGCAGGTTGTTTGCTCGGTGAAGTGGATTCGGCAACTAGTGTATTTGGACTAGCTGTTCCAAGCGGGATATTTTCAACGACAGGCGTTGGTGGATTGACACTTGGCGGGGGACTCGGATACCTAACCCGAAAATATGGACTTACTATCGACAATTTGTTAGAGGCTGATATGGTATTGGCAGATGGTAGCAACATCACTGTTAACGAACATGAGCATCCTGACCTGTTTTGGGCTATTCGAGGAGGTGGTGGTAATTTTGGAGTTGTCACTTCTTTCCTGTTTCAACTTCATCCTGTTAGCGAGGTGTATGCAGGTCCTATTTTTTGGGAAGCGAACAAAGCTAAACAGGTAATGCAATTTTTTAGGGATTACATGAAAACTGCACCGAATGACATGTACGGCTTTTTCACCCTGATGATCATCCCCGCTTCCGAGCCATTCCCGAAAGAACTTTGGAATAAAAATGTGTGTGCTATCGTATGGAATTATACGGGTGAAATTGAAAAGGCGAATGAGATATTTAAACCAATTCGTGAATTTGTCACTCCTGTTTTGGATTTTGCAGGCCCAATCGTATATAAAAATTTGCAGTCAATGTTTGATGCCGTTTATCCACATGGATTCCACTGGTATTGGAAAGCTGATTATTTAAATGAAATTTCCGATGAAGCCATTGAAGAAAACATTAGATACGGCACTGCAATACCTACTTCCCTATCACAAACACATATTTATCCCATTGATGGATTAGCTGCGAGTATACCGAAAGATGCTACAGCCTGGAACTACCGGAACGCGAAATATGCGCAAGTTATTGTTGCAGTAGATCCTTCTCAGGATAAAATGGGTAAAGCTATAGAGTGGTGCAAATCTTTCTGGGAAGCAATACATCCACATTCAGCAGGAGGAGCATACTCCAATTTTATGATGGAAGAAGGACAGGAAAGAGTTAAAGCGTCCTACGGTAATAATTATAACCGATTGGTTGAAGTAAAATCTAAATACGATCCTGATAATTTCTTCAGGGTAAATCAGAATATAGAACCGGCACGGAAAGAAGCCTTATCTCTTTAAGATTTATCAAAATAATTCTATCAATAATCTCCAAACAATCATCATGAGCTTACTAATTACCATTAGACCGAGTAGTCTTCCCGGAATTAGGTATGTAGAAATTTACCGGAGATTAAAAGTAACAAAGCATGAGTGAAACATTGACTATTACGCCTTTATAGTATAATCTTTTTAAATTCTTTACGTTGTCTGCATGTTTTTATAAAAGCGGTTTTGGTAACCGCCGTGCCGTTCAACGAGAACTTAGAAACGACACCTTTAACATGTGGAAGCGGATGGTTGTCCTGCTGGAGGTCAAAGGCCAGGTGAAAAGGATATAGTAGCTGAAGTTGCGGGTGGTAATGATATTGAAAGATATTCGCCTTCTCCTCCCATTATATCAATAGAAGGAACAGTGAGAGACTTGGCTATCTATACAGGACAGGGTGCAGAACGTATCAAAGACATTTCTTCTTTAAATGATTTGCTACTGCGTCTTTGGAAAGAGTATGAGAAGAAATGTCAAGCTAGCCTCAATATTGGTAATGCCACCTGCTGCTACTCACTTATTAAACCATCAATGCCTTTTACTAAAACTTTCTACTTATGCGAGTGAAGCTAAAATGTTTACCTGCGGCTCTTGTGCTTTTTTTACACTTATCATTTTGCAACGCACAAAGCACCATACGGGGATCAGTATCTGATGGCACAGGACAACCACTCGCCGGAACAAGTGTGTTGCTGTATAAAGCTGCGGACTCATCGCTGGTAAAGGGTTCAGTAACCACTAAAGAAGGAACATTTCATTTTGGGAATCTATCTTCCGGCCGCTACCATATCGTTTCAAGTTTTTCTGGTTTTAAAGATGCATATAGTGGAGACTTTGATGTTAACGGGCATGATAATATCACGCTTCCTATATTGAAGATATCACAGAAAATAACAGAGCTTGAAGAGGTAAACGTTACCACTAAAAAGCCCATGTTTGAACAGAAGATTGACCGGATGGTAATTAATGTAGCCAACAGTATCACTAACACGGGCAGCACGGCTCTGGAAGTACTGATGCGTTCTCCGGGTGTAACGGTTAACCAACAGAATAACACATTATCAATGAATGGCAAAGATGGCGTTGTATTGATATTGAATGGGAAAGTAAACCGCATGCCGCCTGAAGCAATGCTGCAGATGCTTGCGGGAATGAGTTCATCTAATATTGAGAAGATAGAACTTATTACTACGCCGCCTGCAAACTTCGATGCAGACGGCAATGCTGGTTTCATAAATATCGTGCTGAAGAAAAACACCCAATATGGAACAAATGGTGCTGTTTCCGTAACTGCCGGTTATGGAATAGGCGGAGGGCCTGTTACCGGTAGCAGTGTAACTTTCAATCACCGGAAAAACAAATTGAATTTATATGGAGACTATTCTTTTATAAGAACTGTGCCTAACACAGATATTTTTCATTATCGTAAGGTAACAAATGGAAATAATGTAATAGAAAACAGCATAACTAGTCGCCGAAAGGATTTCAGAAGAAATCATGATGCCCGCATTGGATTGGATTATGAAGTTGATAAAAAAACCACAGCAGGAATTTTAGTAGCTGGTTTCAGCAATATGTATGCAATGAAGGGTGTTAATTACAGTAACACTTTTTTGAATGGTGTATTAGACACTTCTATAATTATTAATAACCCGGAGCGGCATCCGCTGGATAACTACAGCATAAATTTAAATGTGCTTCATAAGTTTAAAGATGAACAACAGCTGTCACTGAATGCTGATTACATTTATTTTAAAGATGCCAATACGCTGAGCTATCTTAATAATTTTTATAATAACAACGGAGATTTTCTGTACAACAATAAAACAAGGAGCAGTAAGACGACCCCGATCAAATTTTGGGTCAGTACTGCGGATTATTCAGCAAGATTGACAAAGAACATAGATATGGAAGGTGGAGTAAAAGCTTCGTTTTCAAATTTTATGAATGATGTAAGGGTTGAAAGAGAAAACCAAGGTGCCTGGATTGTTGATACAGATTTTACATCAAATTATAACCTTGATGAAAGCATTTTTGCCGGTTACGCTTCTTTTAATATCAAGATTGGTAAAAAAACATCTTCTAAAGCAGGCTTGCGATATGAGTACACAAATTCTAACCTTGGCTCAGAAACTAAGAAAGACATTGTAGATAGACATTACGGCAATTGGTTTCCCAGCCTTTTTATTTCGCAGTTAGTAAATGATAATAGCTCGTTTAACTTTTCATACAGCCGCCGCATTACCCGGCCTACTTTTAATGATATGGCTCCTTTTGTTTACTTTGTAGATCCTAATACGGTATTTTCAGGCAACCCGGCGCTGCAGCCATCTATTGCTAATGCAGGTAAAGTTGATTACCTGTTCAAGCGCTTTGTATTTTCCGTGTCGTACACCAAAGAAAAAAATACCATTACTGATTTTTCTCCAACCGTTGATCCTGTTAACAATAAGCAAACACTATCGGCCGAAAATCAGAAGAGTAAAGATATAATCGCTTTGTCTGTTACATTACCTTTTACCATTAAAACGTGGTGGACAATGCAAAATAATCTATCAGCATACTGGCAGCAACTGGATGCTTTTTATAAAGGCGAACCAGTGGATATCAAACAAAAAAACATCAGCCTTAATTCCACCCAAACATTTATTTTACCGAAGAATATTTCTATGGAACTCTCAGGCATTTATACGTCCGGCGGTCTCTTTGGTATATATAAAGCGGCCTCAACAACATCATTAAACCTCGGCATTCAAAAAAAACTCGGACTTAATGGAGGCAATTTAGCGTTTAATGTCACTGATTTTTCAGGTCCTCCACATTTGAAAATTTCCGTTAATCAGCCGCAGCAAAACCTGGTTGTAAATCTCAACGTCAAATTTGTTGTTACAACCTTTAAGCTCACCTATAGCAAAAAGTTTGGCAATATGAAAGTAAAAGAAAA
>JBBPZF010000940.1:0-8523 GCA_038199105.1 Chitinophagales bacterium
AATACTATTCTTGAGCAGGTAGAGCTAAAGAAACGCGGAAAGCTTGACAAGGTCTATGTTACGGGCTGCCTTAGTGAGCGCTACAAGCAAAACCTGGAAGATGAAATTCCGGAAGTGGATGCTTTTTTTGGAACAATGGAATTGCCCTTTCTTCTTAAAAAATTTGATATTGATTACAAGGCAGAACTGTTAGGTGAGCGAATATTAAGCACACCTAACCACTATGCATACCTGAAAATAAGCGAAGGCTGCAATCGCACATGTGCATTTTGCGCCATTCCATTAATGAGGGGAAAACATATAAGCCGCTCTATAGAGTCATTGGTGGATGAAGCTAAAAAACTGGTAAGCCGCGGTGTAAAGGAAATAATGCTTATTGCGCAGGAACTTACTTACTATGGATTGGATATTTATAAAAAAAGGGAGCTTCCGCGTTTGCTTCATGCGTTGGCAGATATTGAAGGTCTGCATTGGATAAGGCTGCACTATGCATATCCCTCTAAATTCCCAATGGAAATAATTGACGCTATGCAGGAACGTGACAATATTTGCAACTATCTCGATATGCCTTTGCAACATGCCAGCAACATCATGTTGAAAGCCATGAAGAGGCAAATAACGAGAGAGGAAATGGAGGATATCATTGGCGAAATAAAATATAAAATCCCGGGCATTTGCCTGAGGACTACGCTTATTGCAGGCTTTCCCGGCGAGACACAGGATGATGTAGAAGAGTTAAAAAGTTTTCTTAGGAAAATTGAATTTGACCGCGTTGGAATTTTTACCTATTCGCATGAAGAAAACACAACTGCACATCAATTAGCTGATGATATAAGCGAAGAACAAAAAGAACAAAGAGCGCAGGAAATTATGGGCGTTCAGCAGGAAATTTCTTATAAGAAGAATGAAGAAAAGATCGGTCAAACTTTCAAAGTAATTATTGACAAAAAAGAAGCTGGCAAATATATTGGTCGAACAGAATTTGACAGCGTAGAAGTGGACAATGAAGTGATAGTTCATTCTGAGAAAAAATTGCATCCGGGCGAATTTGTGAATGTAGAAATCACCAACGCTTTTGATTATGACCTGGAAGGAAATGTGGTTGTATAGGAGTTGCTTTTTCTAAAAAATAATTTGTTGTAACTGTTATTTCGTTACATCGCTGTCGCTTTTAGCGACATCTTTCCCGCTTAAGTTTTTATTTCTTCACTCTTAAATGCAAATCATGGAAAATGAAAACTCCTCAATTACATTAATACCTGCCGATGAAATGAATGCACTCTTCACCGCCATTTTAATAAGAGAAGGTTTTACCCACGAGAAGGCGCAACGCTGCGCACAAGTTTTTACTGAGACAAGCATTGATGGAATTTATACGCATGGAGTGAATCGCTTTCCGACATTTGTGCGATACTTAAAGAAGGGTTTTATAAAAGCAAATGCTGTACCCTCGCTGGAAAATAAGTTTGGAGGAATAGAACAATGGAATGGCAACCTTGGCCCCGGAATATTAAATGCACAATTTGCAACCGAAACTGCTGTCAGTCTTTCGAAACAACATGGCATAGGCTGCGTGGCTTTGAGAAATACCAATCACTGGATGCGTGGCGGAACGTACGCCTGGCTGGCTGCAAAAAAAGGTATTGTGTTTATCGCCTGGACAAACACGATTGCGAATATGCCGGCGTGGGGTGCCAAAGATGGAAAACTCGGCAACAATCCATTGGTGATGGCTTTGCCATATAATAATGAAGCAATTGTATTGGATATGGCAATGTCACAATACTCTTACGGAGCATTGGAACTATCAGCAATGAAAAATGAAATGCTTCCAGTTAATGGCGGCTTTGATGCAACTGATGAATTAACGAAAGATCCATCTGCAATTCTTGCAACTGGCAGGCCACTGCCCGTTGGCTATTGGAAAGGTGCAGGGCTCGCATTGTTATTAGATTTGCTTGCCGCAATTTTATCCGGCGGCTTAGCTACGCATGAGATCACCAGCAAAGAAATTGAATACGGATTGTCGCAAGTGTTTATTGCTATTGATGTTTCAAAGCTTGGAAATCAATCCGCTGTTTCAAAAACCATTGAAGGAATTTTAAATGACTATCAACAATCAATACCTATAGATGAATCTAAAAAAATCGTCTATCCCGGCGAACGCGTTTTACTTACGAGAAAGAAAAATCTTGCTTATGGAATACCGGTTTTAAAAAAGGTTTGGAACGAAATAAAGGAGCTATAAAAATATTCGTATTGCTCGTTTATTTTGTTTTATTCATGCTTAGCAAACTCATCTGCCAGCGCATTTAATTTTTTGGGTGAGATGGTCTTATCCCCGTTATCAATTATAATTTTGAAACGAAAAGTTACTGACTGGCCTTTTTTAAGTGTAAGGTTTTTAAAAGATTTTCCGTTGGTAAATATTTTTTCTCCAAGAGGATTAGCGGCAAATAATCCGTAGCCACGGGCATGCCAGAAGGTCGGGTAGTTTGGGTTTTTAGGATGATCAATAATTGCAACGCTTATGGAATCATTTCCCATTTTGCCATAAACTTTACACCATCTTCCTCTTGTGCTCCACGCATCATCACCTTGCTTTCCCTCGCTTGTTAAGTAGTTACCATTGGCAATATTATCTGCGCTTCCTTTTACTATTGTTACATTTCCCTTATCATCTTTAAATTCTTTGTCTTTTTTATCAGGTATTTGCAATGCATGGGCAAGCCTTATTCCATACATTCCATCTTTAGCGTCTGTAAATTGCACGATGGTATCCGCTTTCAAAACGGTTACCCTGTCTATTATTCTTTGGTTTGCCGTGCCACTAAATTCCAAATGCGTTGTTTCTTCCAGCAGTACCTTTTTTTGTTGATTGGTCCAGTTTGCATGATAGGCGATTACCCCTTTTTCTCCACCAGATGTTTCCAAAATCTTATCGGTTCTTATCCATCCGTATTGTCGCTTCTTTTCTTTTGGAATGGCATAAGAATTATTCCAAAAGTCCAGCCCATTCACATTTTCAAAATTGAACCAAATACCGAGGTGATGCGGGTGATCAGTAGGATCACCGGGTTGCGGATTTAAGGGGAAACCTCTTGTAACAATCATGCCATTCGCAGCATGCACCGGATATAATACCGGCTTTTCTAAACTATCGGGATAAAGAAGAGTGGTGAATATTTTATCACCAATGAACACATCAATTTTGTTTTGATGATCTGCTTTTATGATTTTCACCATTTCTTTTTGTTGGCAAAATGCTGTTGATAAATTAAAAAATGATAGGAGGCTAAATGCCAAAATGTGTACGATATATTTCATAATAAAACTTTAGTTAGATTTATAATTTGTAGGTATTAGAACACATTATTGATAACACAAAGACGCACGTTACGATTAATAAAAATCAATTGTACATAATTACTAAAATAATCCATTATAAAAGGGCTGCAAAATAATGATGTATCTGTACGGATCATAAAACAAAGTTGGATATTTGGTACCATATTTATCATTCTCCATTTTATCGCTTGATATTCATCTTTGATATTGACAATGCCTTTAGATTGGCTCCTGAATTTTTAGAAATATTTAGCGTTTGCCGTATTAATACAGCAATTTTTTTCATTTGGGCATCATAAATATTTTCCCTGGAACATGCGGCAGTAAAGGGGTTTCACAATTATTTCACAGCATTAAGATTCGCAAAAGGAATATAAGTTGTATTGAACAGCAACGTTCACCTGTTTAATTTTACATAATTGCTTGAAATGAGCGATATGATTAATTGAGGGAAAATTAAATTCAAGCTTAAATGAATACGAAGAATATAAATATAATCAAGAAGGCAGTTTTTGTAAGCGATAACTACACGAGAACAAATGACATAATTGACCGGGCTTTTAAAAGAACTTCGCTCTTGCGAATGTACAGAATCGCCACGAGCATATTTTTCTTTATAGCCGGGCTTACATTTGCCACATGGGCAAGTCGCATACCAGACATTCAGCATAAGTTGCAGCTAAGCGATGGAGGGTTGGGAGCGGTCTTATTTTCTCTGCCTGTCGGTTTAATGTTGAGCCTTCCTATCTCCGGATGGATGGTTAACCGGTACGGTAGCAAGCGAATAGTGATCGCTGCTGCGGTATTTTATCCGCTGATATTATTGTTATTGGCAATGGCCGGGTCGGTTTTTCAACTTTCTGGCGCTTTGTTTTTATTTGGTATGCTTGGCAATCTTATTAATATCGCCATGAATACGCAAGCTGTGGGCATCGAGAAATTATACGGCAGATCTGTTATGGCTTCCTTTCATGGTCTTTGGAGCCTTGCCGGTTTTACAGGTGCGCTTATCGGAACCTTTTTTGTATCCGCCGGCCTTTCTCCTTTGTTCCATTTTTCAATTGTATGCCTCGCGGTAATCTCACTTGTTATTGCGTCTTACAAATTTACCTTGCCGCATGATAACGGTGACGGGCAAACGCAAAAATTATTTACCAGGCCAGACAAGAAAATATTTCTATTGGGGCTTATCGGTTTGCAGCCTCTTATGCGAGGGGGCAATGGCCGACTGGAGCGGAGTTTATTTTAAAAAAATTGTACAGACGCCTGAAGCTTTCATAACGCTGGGTTATGTTGCTTTTACTTCTACAATGGCCTTAGGTCGTTTTCTCGGCGACTGGTTGGTTATGAAGTTTGGAGTAAAGCGAATGTTACAGATGAGCGGAATAATGATAACTTCTGGTTTATTAATAGCGGTCATTTTTCCTTACCTGTTGACAGCAACAGCAGGATTTTTTATCGTTGGATTTGGTGTGCCATCGGTTGTGCCAATTGTATATGGATTAGCTGGCAAGTCTACTACAATGCCTGCCAGCACAGCTTTGGCGGCAGTTTCAACGATCGGGTTTCTTGGTTTTTTAGTTGGGCCACCATTAATCGGCTTTCTTTCGCAAGCAATAAATTTACGTTGGTCTTTTACTCTTGTTGCCTTGTTGGGATTTGGTACAACTATTCTTTCTGGTAAATTAAAAAATAAATAACCTTATTAATTATAAAATAAAAATTTATGAAACCTAAATTGGAAACTAACAGACACAACAAAGATGGGCCTGGGGAAAAAGGCAATTATCCTATACGCTCAATAATTTCAGGGTGTAGTGATAACGATCATCAAAGTAATATTAAACCTGGCTTTGTGGCTTGGCCTGAAAAAAATCTGCCATTGAAATGCAAGGATGATGATATAGAAATATTGGAGGGGCGAACAAAGGGAGGTGGATATGTAGCTTATCCTAAAAAGAAAGTCACCTCGCTTTCAACAGCCCTCGTAGATACTAACCCTCTCTGATTTTGAATTAAGAATTTATTTGCTTCCTCTAAACTAAACAAAGCTTTATTTGCCGCTGATGTAAAAGCATCAGCGGCTTTTTTTGCAATTACTTATCCGGCTGTTATCATAGTAGATGCTGAGAATTCAAATAGATTTCAAATTAATTTGTAAGCGGTTGAAGGATATACAATAGAAAATGTTTTAAAAATTTTATCCCACGAATTAACCACCTGGAACCACCTGGAAATAACTTTAGTCATAAAATAACAAAATCACTTTTAAAAATAATTTGTTATGAAAACAACATCCACATTAAAAGCCGAAATGTTTCGTAAGATGTCGTTTCAACTTCTTTCCGGCGGTCAACTCCTAAGTCATTAAAGATTTCTATAATTTCGTTTGGAAAAACCTTGTCACGAAATGCACATGATTTTTGCAGTTGTGACAAGTGCAAGTGTCCGCTTCACTACCTGATACTTTTTTATAGGTCTGTTCTGTTAGTTCTTTATCAACTTCAAATCCCCAATCTTTATATTTTACTGTCACACTAATCATTTGTTTTTTGTCAACAAACAAAATTAGCTCGCTATACGGCCCTTCCAAAAGAATATTTAACATCCTTATCTATTCCGTGTTTTCATGTTTGAAAAGCTTATCCTTCAATTTTTTGCAACTATAAACATTTTTTACCCCAGAAATATTTCCACCATAAAATGTTAACGTATTCATAAAAGAGCTAATTTTCTTTTTCAAAAACCTAACAATTTACAACATGAAAAAGATCAGCACTTCCCTAGTCGCACTCCTTATTTTTTTGGCTTCCTGTCAAAAAGAAAATTTGAACAATACCGTACCTGCCTCTGATGATGCAGATGGAACACCAACCGTAATTACAAAACGTACCTGCGGGTCTAACGATGTGTTGCAGGAACAATTAGCCGCCGATCCTTCGCTGGCTAAAAGAATGGATGAAATTGAAAATTATACACAGCGGGCAATCAGGGGCGAAGTGCCGAATGCCCTGGTGAATGGCGTGATAACCATCCCGGTAGTTGTACATGTGGTGTATAATACCACCGCACAAAATATAAGTGATGCGCAGGTGCAGTCGCAGATTGATGTATTAAACGAAGACTATGGAAATACCAATTCAGATAAATCTAAAGTGCCTTCCTCATTTCAGTCAGTGGATGCAACAGTTGGAATAAAATTTACCCTTGATAGAATTATAAGAAAGCAAACTGCCAAGAAAAGTTTCAGCACAAATGATGGTGTGAAAAAGTCTAAAACCGGCGGTGATGATGCGATAGATGCCACCACTTATTTAAACATGTGGGTTTGTAATTTAAGTAACGGGCTTTTAGGATATGCCCAGTTTCCCGGTGGAAGCACCGCCACTGATGGTGTTGTAATTTTATATGATGCCTTTGGAAAAACGGGCAACCTGATTCCCGCATATAATCTTGGCCGGTCCGCTACACATGAGGTAGGCCATTGGATGAACCTTCGCCATATCTGGGGAGATGCAACCTGCGGGAATGACCTGGTGGATGATACGCCTGCTGCCAATGCGGCTAACTATGGTTGTCCTTCCTATCCGCATATAAGTACCTGCACCGGCAATCCAACAGAGATGACGATGAACTATATGGATTATACGGATGATGCATGTATGTACATGTTTTCAGATGGACAGAAAGCCAGGATCAGCGCGGTATTTGCCTCTGGTGGCCCGAGGGCGAAAATGGGTATGTAGAGAAATGAACTTATTTCTAAAAAGGCTGCCTGTTTATATGGGCAGCTTTTTTGCATAACAAAGTTTGCGATGCCTTTATTTCCCCCCAGAGCATCCGATGTAGACAGGCGGCAATGTGTTTTTAAATTGATAAGAGAGTTAAACAGTGCCTGTAAAATATCACCTCATAAGTACAACTGTGGCTGGTTGGTGATCCATAGATGGGATAGCATTTGTTTTTTTAGGTTTTCTTCTTTGCAGGAAGCGAACGTGTAACAGGCCTATAAGCAATGCAATAATACCTTCTGCCAATACAGTATTTTTTACACCGATATGTTCCGAAATAAAACCAATGAATAATCCACCGAGTGGCTGCATGCCAAAAAAAGCCATTGCATAAAAGCTGATGACTCTTCCGCGCATATTGGGATCAACAGTAGTTTGTATCAAAGTATTGGTAATGGTGATTTGCGACATCATTCCGAAAGCGCCCACGACGGCAAAGAATAATGCCAGTGGGTATAAAGTAGTATGTGAAAACAAGACAAGGCCGATACCAAAAACAAAAGTATTTATAGCAAGTATTTTTCTTAGGTTCCTGCCCGGCTTTAATGATGCTAAAAATATCGCGCCGGCAAATGCACCCAATCCTATAAAGCTGTCAATGACGCCGAATGTAGAGGCCGTTCCATGAAATATATCTTTTGCATACACCGGTATCAATGTGCTGAAAGGCAGCACGAATAAACTGATAAGCGCAAGCATAGCCAATACAAAAGAAATCTCAGGTGTCTTTTTAATATATAAAAATCCTTCATGCAATTCTCCTAATATATTTTTAGTGCGCGGTTTGGAAATATAATCCGGAAGCTTCATCATCAATAGCGAGATGATTACCGCAACAAAACTCAAGGCATTCAAACCAAAACAAATATCATTACCGAATGTCTCTATCACCAGTCCTGCTATGCCGGGGCCAATCAATCTTGATAGATTAACCATAGACGAATTAAGCGCAAGCGCATTGGGCAAATCTTTTTTGTCTGCAACCATATCAATGACCAAGGACTGCCTCGCCGGTATATCAAAAGCATTGACAATACCCAGCACCACGCTTAACGCTATAATTTCCCACACTGTATAATGTTTGAAGAAAATCAAGGCTGTCAATGAAACGGCCTGTATCATTGAGATCACTTGAGTAAGCAGTAAGACTTTATAACGGTTATACCTGTCCGCAACAACGCCGCCAATAAATGAAAATAAAAAAGACGGAAACATAGTGGCAAACAGCGTGACGCCCAGCATAAACTTGGAATGTGTGAGCGAATATACCACCCAGCTTACAGCGGTCTTTTGCATCCATGTGCCAATCAGCGATACGGATTGTCCGATAAAATAGAGGCGATAGTTTCGGTTTTTAAAAGCTTTAAAAGTGTTTATCTGCATT
>JBBPZF010000941.1:0-6552 GCA_038199105.1 Chitinophagales bacterium
GATGAAAAGCTTACCGGCTTATTGATCGCCTTAGCCACTGAATATATTGATGCCGATCAGGAATACTCTAAAGAAGAATTAGATTTCTTTGATGATCGCAGAAAGGTTTTCTATGATAGTAACAAATCTGGATCTTCAGTTGAAGAAACACATGACAGAATTCGCAGAAATTATAAAAATGAACTATAAAATTATAATTTCTACCGAGGCAGACAAAGACACCAGTGAAGCTTATTGTTATTATGAAAAAGAAAAATCAGGATTAGGGGACCGCTTCCTTGTTGAGTTAGGTAACTTTTATAAATAATTAGAACATTATCCCACTTATTATTCCTTTGTTGGTGAAGAAAAAACAGTCCGTGCTCTTAAATTAAAGGTTTTCCCTTATAAAATTATTTACGAAATAGCACGTGAAGAATTATACGTGTTTGCTGGACATCATACAAGCAGGCATGATGACCATTTCCTTAATAGATTATAATATGTATTTGCAAAGAAGAAACAGAATCCTTCGTCAATCTGCCTCCATAAGAAGTATGGTTGCTGAGACCAAATTGACCCCCAACGATTTTATTGCTCCATTATTTATTGATGAAGGAGAGAATATTGAGTTTGAAATTCCTTCCATGCCGGGATATTACAGGCGTTCAATAGATGGCACTTTAAAAGAAGTACAAGAATTGTGGAGCCTCGGCATTAAGAGTATTTTATTATTTATAAAAGCCCCCGATAAGCTAAAAGATAATACCGGCAAAGAAGCCTGGAACGATGATGGGTTGATGCAACGGAGTATAAAGGCGATTAAAAATGCAGTACCAGAGATGCTTGTCATGACTGATGTTGCGCTTGATCCTTATTCTTCTTATGGCCATGATGGAATTGTTGAAAATGGCGAAATAGTGAACGATCCCACCGTTGAAGCTTTAGTAAAAATGAGCCTGAGCCATGCAAAAGCAGGAGCAGATTTTGTAGCTCCAAGCGATATGATGGATGGCCGCATCGGCGCTATTCGTGAGGCATTTGAAAAAAATAATTTTACAAAAACCGGTATCATGGCCTATAGTGCAAAATATGCGTCGTGCTTTTATGGTCCGTTCAGGGATGCCCTGGATTCTGCCCCCGGCTTTGGTGATAAAAAAACTTATCAAATGGATTATGCAAACCGCATCGAAGCAGTAAAGGAAGCAGAGACTGATGAAGCTGAAGGTGCGGATATTGTAATGGTGAAACCTGCAATGGCTTATCTTGATATAATAAGAGAAGTAAAAAACAGTGTAACCATTCCCGTGAGTGCCTACCACGTAAGCGGCGAATATGCCATGATAAAAGCAGCGGCAAAAATGGGATGGATTAATGAAGAGAAGGCAATTATTGAAAGCTTAACTTCAATTAAAAGAGCAGGGGCTGATTTGATTGCGACTTATTTTGCAAAAGATGCGGTGAAATTAATGTCGTAACTATCTTATTACTTTTCACCTCTTACAATTTTTTTTCTAATTACTTATGACCTATACAAGCAATAGAAGTAAACAATTTTTTGAAAGAGCGCAACAATCCATTCCCGGTGGCGTAAATTCTCCCGTACGGGCTTTTAAAAGTGTTGGTGGTACGCCAATATTTATTAAATCAGCAAAGGGCGCTTATTTGTATGATGAAGATGGAAATCAATACATAGACTATATCAATTCATGGGGGCCAATGATTCTTGGTCATGCCTATGAGCCGGTGGTGAAGGCCATACAGGAAAAAGCGGCACTATCAACTTCATTCGGAGCGCCAACAGAGTTGGAGATAGAAATGGCGGAGCTCATTAAATCAATGGCGCCGAATATCAATTTAATACGGATGGTAAGCAGCGGAACGGAGGCTTGCATGAGCGCAATCAGGTTGGCAAGAGGATATACAGGAAGAAATAAATTTATAAAATTCGAAGGCTGTTACCATGGACATGCCGATAGTTTTTTAGTAAAAGCCGGAAGCGGTTTGGCTACTTTTAATATCCAAACTGTACCGGGCGTTACAGCAGGAGTTTCGGCGGATACGCTTATCGCTCCTTACAATAATCTTAATGCAGTAGAAGAATTAGTAAAGGAAAATAAAGATGAGATTGCGGCTATTATCATTGAACCTGTGTGCGGCAATATGGGTTGTATTCTCCCACAAGCAGGTTTCCTGGAAGGGTTGAGAAAAATTTGCAACGAGGAAAATATCGTGTTCATTTTTGATGAAGTGATGACAGGTTTTAGATTATCGCCAGGCGGTGCTCAACAAAAATTGAACATTGATGCAGACCTTGTCACCTATGGAAAAGTTATTGGTGGTGGACTACCGGTTGGCGCTTTTGGAGGAAAAAAAGAAATCATGGAACACATTTCACCTTTGGGAAATGTTTACCAGGCGGGAACATTGAGCGGAAATCCCATCGCGATGATTGCAGGCTATACAATGCTTGAGGCATTAAAAAATGATCCTTCAATTTATGAAGAGCTTGATAAAAAAACTTCTTACTTGAAAGAAGGCCTGGAAAATATTCTTTCAAAAAAATCAACTCCATATCGCATCAATCAAATGGGTAGTATGCTTAGCCTGCATTTCTCAGATAATGATGTAATTAATTTTGATTCTGCATCAAAATCGAATATCCAACTGTTTAATAAATTCTTTCATCATTTACTTTCGAATGGAATATACTTACCGCCATCGGCCTATGAAAGCTGGTTTATAAGTAACGCCCTGTCTTTTGAAGATATTGACAAGACTTGCCAGGCAATTAAGAGTTTTGATTTTGAACAACTCTCAATAGATTAACTCAAAAAAACAGGGCGGAGAATGTCTCCGCCCTTCCCTAATAAAACTCTATACCAGTAAGATATTTTTCAAAATCATCTGTCTAATACTTAAGTTTCACTTAATGAGTGTAAGCATTTTAAGAATTATTAAAAGGGTTTTTCCGTTAGCAACGGCCATTTATATACGATAAGTATATAAAATGTATTTGTAAGGCAAGTTTCTAATATTATGCCAAAGCACTTTTTACCTGTATTTTTTACGATTATCAGCTTTCACACCTATTTCATATATAAATAACTCCAATTTTTTAACAATGATCTCGAAATAAAAGGAAATTGACCAATTATAAAACAAGTAGAAATACGATTGGGTATCCTGCTCTACAAACGTATTTACACGAAACTATATTGTAACCTAAGTCTTACCTTTGCATACTTTTTTACAATATGTCAAGGAATATTTAGATGAAGCAAAAATACCAGGAGTATAAGCAGTTGAACCTGACTGAAATAGCCGAAGTAATATTGAAAGATTGGACTAAAAATAATGCGTTTGAAACCAGTATTTCTTTGCGTGACGGTTCTCCTAACTTCGTTTTTTTCGAGGGGCCACCAAGCGCCAACGGAATGCCGGGTATCCATCATGTTATTTCCCGCACTTTAAAGGACCTCGTTTGCAGGTATAAAACTATGCAGGGCTTTCAGGTGCAGCGTAAAGGTGGGTGGGACACCCACGGATTGCCGGTAGAATTAGGCGTTGAAAAATTGTTGGGAATTACAAAAGAGGATATTGGTAAAAAAATATCGGTTGAGGAATATAACGCCACCTGCCGCAGAGAAGTACTTAAATTCAAAGACAAGTGGGATGAATTGACTCAAAAAATGGGTTATTGGGTTGATTTGAATAACCCTTATGTCACCTTCGAAAATAATTATATTGAAACACTTTGGTGGTGCCTGAAGCAACTGTATACAAAAGGCCTTTTGTACGAAGATGTAAGTATTCAGCCTTATTCTCCCGCTGCCGGCACTGGCCTTAGTTCGCATGAATTAAATCAACCCGGCACTTATAAAGATGTAAAAGATACCAGTGTAATTGCCATGTTTAAGGCAATAAAAAATGATAAGTCAAATGCTTTTTTTGAAAAAGCGAAAACCCATGAATTATTCTTTCTTGCATGGACAACTACACCCTGGACGCTTCCGTCGAACCTGGGGCTAACTGTGGGCGCTAAAATCGACTACGTTGTAATTAAGACATTTAATAGCTATACTAATCTTCCTATAAATGTGGTATTGGCGAAAGCGTTAATGAATAATTATTTCAAACCTGAAAATGAAAGTGAAGATTTATCAGGTTATACAGAGGGAGATAAAAATATTCCCTGGAAAATTTTAGAAGAAATAAAAGGAATTGATCTTGAGGGAATAGAATATGAGCAGCTTCTTCCTTCGGAGGCAAACTCCTTAGAGGCTATCGGGGAAATAACACCCGGCGCAGAACCATTTAAAATAATAACAGGTGACTTTGTGACTACAGAAGATGGCACAGGCATCGTTCATACCGCTCCTGCTTTTGGTGCTGATGACTTTAAAGCCGGTAAGAAAAATAATCTTGGAATTTTAACCCTCGTTGATAAGGAAGGAAAGTTTGTAGAAGGTGTTGGAGAATTTAGTGGGCGTTTTGTAAAAAATTATAAAGACGATCAGAAATACGTTGACGTAAATGTAGATATTTCGGTAAAGCTAAAAAGGGAAAACCGTGCTTTTAAAGTGGAGAAGTATGAGCACAATTATCCGCATTGCTGGCGAACAGACAAGCCAATTATCTATTATCCGCTTGACGCATGGTTTATAAAAACTACCGCAGTTAAAGACCGGATGATTGAATTAAATAAAACCATCAACTGGAAACCGGCTTCTACTGGTACTGGAAGATTTGGCAACTGGCTGGAGAACATGGTTGACTGGAACCTTAGCAGAAGCAGGTTTTGGGGAACACCTTTACCTGTTTGGCGGTCCGAAGACGGAAGTGAAGAAAAATGTATTGGCTCAATTGAAGAACTGAAAAATGAAATAAGCCTTTCAATAAAGGCAGGCTGCATGAAAATTCCAGCAAGCGAAAAGCATTTGGCTGAAGGTGATTTTATAGATAAGCTTACCAGCGACCTGCATAAGCCGTTTGTAGATGACATAATCCTGGTCTCAGAAAGTGGGCAGGCGATGACACGTGTGGCTGATCTTATAGATGTATGGTTCGACAGCGGCGCGATGCCCTATGCGCAATGGCACATTCCTTTTGAAAATAAAGAACAGTTTGAAAAGAATTTCCCTGCGGATTTTATTGCAGAAGGTGTGGATCAGACGCGTGGATGGTTTTACACCCTGCATGCTTTGGGTGTATTATTATTTGACAGTGTGGCTTATAAAACGGTAATAAGTAACGGGCTGGTGCTGGACAAGAATGGTAATAAAATGAGCAAGCGCGATGGCAATGTTATTGATCCTTTTGAAACGCTGGACATATTTGGCCCTGATGCTACAAGATGGTATATGGTCACGAATTCATCGCCATGGGACAACTCAAAATTTGATATTGATGGCATAAAAGAAGTACAACGGAAATTTTTCGGAACGCTATACAACACTTACCAGTTTTTTGCCCTTTACGCAAATGTGGATGGCTTTGCTTTTGAAGAAGAATATATTCCTGTAAATGAAAGGCCGGAAATTGATCAATGGATTATATCAGAGCTCAACTCTCTTGTAAAAAATGTAAGCGCTAATATGGATGATTACGAGCCTACACAGGCTGGCCGCGCAGTAGAAGAGTTTGTTGACACGCGGTTAAGTAATTGGTATGTTCGTCTTTGCCGTCGCAGGTTTTGGAAGGGAGAATATGAAAAAGACAAAATATGTGCGTACCAAACGTTGTATGAGTGTATTCAGGTAGTAAGCAGGCTTATTGCACCTATTGCACCATTTTTTGCAGATTGGCTCTTTTTAAATCTCAATAAGGTAACGCATCAATTTGAGGCGCAATCTGTACACCATGTTGATTTTCCTAAAGCTGATAAAGGCGTGGTAAATAAGGATCTGGAAGAAAGAATGCAGATGGCACAAGACATTTCTTCCCTGATATTATCGCTTCGCAAAAAGACAAACATCAAAGTAAGGCAGCCTCTTCAAAAAGTTTTAATTCCTGCTATTGATATTTCTACCGAAGAAAAAATAAGAAAGATAGAAGGCATCATAAAATCGGAAACCAATATTAAGGAGGTTGAAATTCTGCCGGCAGATAATGATTTTATAAAGAAAAAAGCAAAGGCTAACTTTAAAACTCTTGGAAAAAGGCTTGGGGCAAAAATGAAATGGGCTGCGGAAAAAATCGCTGCCCTTGGCGATGCGGAAATAGACAAAATACAACAAGCGCAATATCTTTTAAATCCCGGATTTTCTTCCAATAATGAAGAAGCTGTTTACATTACAGCAGAAGACATTGAGGTCACAACAAATGAAATTCCGGGATTTGAAGTAGCTGTAAAAGGAAACCTCACCGTAGCACTTGACATTGAATTAACCCCATCTTTGGAAAACGAGGGATTTGCCCGGGAATTTATAAATCGCATTCAAAATTTGAGGAAGGAAAATGATTTTGATTTAACTGACAGAATTGTTGTTAAAGTAAAAGATGAGAATAATGCGAGGGCTATAATTACTGAATTTAATGACTATATTTGCGCCGAAATTTTAGCGGATAAGC
>JBBPZF010000942.1:0-2994 GCA_038199105.1 Chitinophagales bacterium
ATATATGTATTTAGTTAACGCCGTATCCCATTTAGTCTTTGGGGAGCACGATTTTTAAGGCGGCGGATTAATACCGTACGAAAATCCCGTTCTGCATTAAAAAGGCTATTCAGTTTTTGCGGGCCCAATATCTTTTCAAAAGAAGGCTTATACTTTTTTCTAATGTTAAGCAGTTGCTCTTCATTATCAATAACTTCTACTCCTTTTATATTGCGGATTTCCTGCTCGTACTGGTTATATACGGGCCAAAACTTTTGGGCTTCATCCGTAGACAGATCCAGTTTTTGGGTAATGAAGGCAATTTTTAAAGCCTCTATCTTTTCGCCTCTCTGGTCATTATCATCCTGGGCATGCAGCACTGTGAAACTGGAAAATATTAAGGATAATATGAGTATAAATTTTTTCATTGGGTTTATTTAATTGGTCTTACTTTCTGCGTTAATTTTATCAAGATATGTGTTCAAAGTATTTTCATTCATCAGGTAATCGGTCTGCGAAGGAAGTTCGCTCACGTCAGTATTTTTCATAAGAAGTTCATTATCCGTTACATTGCCGTTTTTCTCCAGGTATTTTATTATATCATCATCACTTAGTTTGGCAATACCAGCATCTACTTCCTGTTCTGTTTTAAATTGGAGTGACTCCTTCACATAAGCAGGCATCACTTTGGAAGTCGTAGCGACCATTGTTCCGGTATTATCCTGGTTAGATGAGCGGTTAAATATATTTAAGGAGCTGATGGCGATAGCACCTGTAACTACAGCCGCAGCGGCGATTTTTAACCAAGAACTACGTGGTTTCATTGTAATAATCTTCGCAGTTGTTGGTTTTAATTTACTTGTAACCGTATCTGCAAAATTTTCAAAATATCCACTTGGAACCTTAAAAACATTTTCCTTTTGCAAGGAAAGAAGTACCAGAGAAATATTTTGCAATTCTTCATCCGCCATTTCGGCATACGATTTTTTAATTTCAGTTAAAATATTTGTACTTAATGAATCAAAATAACCTTCCGGAACTTTAAAAACATCTTCCTTTTTTAATAAAAAAAGTATCGGAGAAATATTTTGTAATTCTTCATTCGCTGTTACAGGATACAGCTTTTTAATTTTAGCTAAAATATTTGTGCTTAGTGAATCAAAATAATCTTCCGGAACCTGCTGCACATTTACCTTATTGAATACGGATTCATTAAGGCTATTAGAAATGGCAAAATTTGTTATCCGCTCTTCCAGCTTATCAAAATAACCTTCCGGAACCGCATAAACATTCACTTTCCCAAGCCCAGCCAGCAATGGCGAAATAGCCATAAGTTCGTTCAATATTTCAACAGAATTCTTCATTACATTTAATCAGACTGTTTAACAGGCAAAAAGTTTAATGATTTAATATAAAATCTTCAATTTTTTTAGCGGCATGATGATAGCTTGCCTTGAGCGCGCCTTCACTGGTATCAAGCACTTTACTCATCTCTTCATACGGCATTTCATCATAATATCTCAGGTTAAATACCAACCTTTGTTTTTCGGGTAATCTTTGAATGCCGAGCTGGAGTTTCCACTCTAATTTATTAGCATCGAAATGTGAATCACTTTTAAGCTTATTACTCATGCCATTATCATCATCGCTAAGGGAGATGGAGCTTCGCTTTTTTTGCTGGGCAATAAAAGTGAGGCATTCATTAGTTGCTATCCGGTAAAGCCATGTATATAGCTGGCTATCTTCCCTAAAATTTTCCAGGCCTTTCCATACTTTAATAAACATGTTTTGCAACACATCGTTTGCATCTTCATGATCTACGACCATTCTTCTTACATGCCAATAAAGTTTTTCCTGGTATTTTTTTATTATACCCGTGAAAGCCTGCTCCTTTGTTGAAGCATCTTTAAAACTGAGCAAGAGTTCCTGGTCATCCGCGTGGTGAGTCATATTTCATTTTGTGTCAGCAACAAAAATAGAAAAAGCTGCCTTAAGACCTGTCTATTTATATTAAGTTTAATCTTTTGCCTCTTGCTATTTGCCTGCCATTTTAAGGAATTCTTTGAAGCCGGCTTTTATAAAAATCTTTTTTGGAAGCGAGTTAAGCAATTTTATTTCTTCTGATTTTTTTGTTTCATTATCTAAAAACTTCAATACTGCTGAAGCGCGATTCTTTTCAAAGAGAGTAGAAAAAATTTCTTTGCCACCTAACAATCGTTTGGAAAGAATATGCAGCAAAGTGCTATCGTAGAATTGAAAGCGTTTACCGGGGCTTTTTAATTTTATTATTTTCTTATCTTTTGCTAATTCTTCCACAATAACATCCGCCTGCTTTTGGATAAACCGGAATGTATAACCTGTGGAGGCTTTTGTATTGCCGCCGGCTGTGCCTATGTGATACATGCCCCTTTCATAGCTTGGAAATGCAGCATTAGTCATTGGAATAACACCGTATTCTTCTTCAGTAATTTTATAAAATTTAAGTTTTAAAAAAGTGCTTATATAATCATTTAAGGCAGCATTATATTCACTTTGCGGCAACAATTCTTCTGTAAATAAAGTGTATTCAATAAGCGCTCTTCTTTCTGATAACGGTAATACATACACGAAGGTAGTACCATGCTCCTGCGCTACCCTAAAATCCATCAACGTAGCTTTGCTGTCATCAAAATAATTTTCATCTGTTTCAATTATCCAGCCTTTAAAGTGCTGTAACAAGTAGAATTTACCTTCCTGCTGCTTTCCCGGAAAATGGATTGAATTAAAAATAAAAGCTGTCTTTTTAAGTTGTATTTTTTTTCCGTTAAAAAAAGGTGTGCCTTCTTCAAATGAAATATTTCCATAAACAACATCAATATTCACTTCTGCCTTTATTACTGAAAAGCCATATTGGTAAAAGTCAATTCCTCTTATCATTTTATATTGATAAGGGCTTATGTCTAACGGGATATTTTTATCATCAGTTCTAAAAAAAAGATATTCCCATTTATGATGAACTATCTTTTCGAAAAAGCC
>JBBPZF010000943.1:0-3995 GCA_038199105.1 Chitinophagales bacterium
AGCAGTAGCCGTCTCTATTTCAAGCTTACCATTTGCATACATTACTGCGTTTGTTTTAGAAGGCACTTGCGTAGCATCCCAAACACCTGTCGCCATTCCACAGCCAATTAAATTGCGGCCTTCTTTTGTTGACCGGGGTTCCGGGTTGCGTTTTTGCCAGCCAAATTTTTCTGCTGCCTGGCTATAGCATTCCTTTAATGCCTTGCTGGAAAAAGGTTTTTTCTTTGTCGGATCCTCCTGTGTATAATTCCTGAGGCGCAACTCCAGCGGGTCAATATTTAATTTATAGGCCAATTCATCCATGGCACATTCCAGCGCAAGCACACCGGTTGCCGCGCCGGGTGCCCGCATGTCGAGAGGTGTGTAGGTGTCCAGACTTACCAACTGATAATTCACTTTTATATTATCACATTTGTAGGCAGTGCCGCCCCATATTACCACGTTTTCCATATAGTCTTCAAAGAAAGACGTCTCTGCAAAAGCTTCGTGTTTCATCGCAAGTAACTGCCCGTTCATATCAGCCCCGAGGGCAAGGCGTTGCACAGTTGCAGGCCTGTGCCCGAATGAAAACATTTGCTGGCGGGTAAGCGTTACCGTTATAGAGCGTTTAAGTTGAAGCGCTGCCAGCACGGCCATAAATAGCTGGTATTGCGGGCGAAGCCCGGAGCCAAAAGCGCCACCGACAAATGGTGACAGCACATGCACTTTCTTTTTAGATAAATTGAAAACACTTTTTACATACTGCTGGCTGTTCAGCACTCCCTGTGTTTTATCATAAATAGTAAGGTTATCATTTTTGCCATATAACACTGTGGAAGCGTGCATCTCCATCGGGTTGTGATGCTCCGTGCCTAAGAAATATTCTGTTTCAATTTTCACCGGTGCTTTCGGGAATGCTTTTTCAAATTTTCCTTTTGATTTTGGTTTATTAAAGCCCGTTTTTTTTCCTTTTGGATCATGGGCATTTTTTTCATTTGCTTTCAAATCGGTAGTAGACTCTTCTGTCTCAAACTCGAAACGCACCAATGTTGCCGCATAGTTTGCAAGCTCAAATGTTTCTGCAACTACTAAGGCAATGGGTTGCTGGCTGAACATAATTTCCGGTGAGTGCAAAGGCCTGAAATGCTTACCCGGAGCTGAGTCCTGGTCTGCGTAGCTGGAATTGAAAAAGGCAAGGTGAGGTACATTTTCATGTGATAAAATCTCTAACACGCCAGGCAATCCCAATGCCTCTTCAATATCTATACTTGTAATTTTCCCCTTTGCAATGGGGCTGGAAATCACCACTCCGTATGCAACAGAATCATCACCAAACTCTCCTGCATATTTTGCATTGCCTGTCACCTTTGCTTTTCCATCAACCCGGCTGATTGGCTTGCCTATATATTTAGTAGATGTCATCATTTTTTTCCTTCTTTATTTTTGGCTTGCTCACAGGCACGCACAATCGCACGTTTAGCCAATTCAATTTTAAAATTATTACTTCCAAAACCCTTTGCACCATTTACTATCGTCTCTGCAGCCGCTTCAAATGTTTCACGAATGGCCGGTTTGTTTTTCATTTGTTCCTCTGCATCTTTCACACGCCATGGCTTATGTGCCACGCCGCCCAGAGCAATGCGGGCATCCGTTATAGTATCGCCATCTAATTCCAAAGCAGCGGCTACTGATACGAGGGCAAATGCATAGGAGGCACGGTCCCTCAATTTTATGTACATAAAATTTTCAGCAAAATTATTTTTGGGTAGATCAATGCTTGTGATTAGTTCGTCTGTGTGGAGATTGGTATCTATCTCCGGCGTATCTCCCGGCAGGCGGTGAAAATCCTGAAAAGGAATTTTACGCTCTCCATTTTTTCCGGTAACATTTACCACGGCATCGAGCGCAGCAAGTGCTACGCACATATCAGAAGGATGGGTGGCAATACAATGATCGCTCGTTCCTAAAATTGCATGTATGCGGTTGTAACCTTCTATAGCGGAGCAGCCGGAACCAGGCTCACGCTTGTTGCACGGCGTGGCGATATCATAAAAATAGTAACACCTTGTGCGTTGCAATAAATTGCCGCCATTAGTAGCCATATTTCTTAGCTGCGCTGAAGCCCCGGCCAGTATTGCTTTTGATAATAGCGGGTATCGCTCTTCTATAAGCGGATGCCATGCCGTATCCGCATTCGTCATCATTGCACCAAGGCGTATTGAGCCATCTTCAATTTCTTCTATCGTGTTATAAGGTAATTTAGAAACATCAATGAGGCGCTCAGGTTTCATTACGTTCTCTTTCATCAGATCAAGAAGGTTGGTGCCGCCTGCAATAAATTTTTCATCATTCCTTATTTCAGCTACAGCCTCTGCTGCATCGTGAGGCTTGAGATATGTAAACTTATGCATGCTTACCTCCTTTCACTTCTATAATTGCATCAACAATATTATTATATGCACCGCACCTGCAAAGATTTCCACTCATCAGCTCTCTTATCTCATCTTCAGTTTCTGCTTTGCCTTCATTAAGCAATCCAACGGCAGAACAAATTTGACCGGGTGTGCAGTAGCCACATTGAAATGCATCATGCTCTATAAACGCTGCCTGCAACGGATGAAGATTATCACCGTCTGTTAATCCCTCGATGGTGGTTACTTCTTCGCCATCATGCATTAAAGCAAGCGTTAAACATGAATTGATCCGCTTGCCATTTAGCAAAACCGTACATGCGCCACACTGGCCATGATCACAACCTTTTTTAGTACCAGTAAGATGCAGGTAGTTGCGAAGCAAATCAAGCAGCGTCACCCAAGGCGCAACATCAAGATGGTATTCTTTTTTATTGATAGTTATTTGAATGGGAATTTTTTCGGGGAGAAGCGTATGCATAATATTAAGATCATATTCCTTTATTGGCAACGTTGCTTTATCACTCATAACTTTATTTGAAATGATTTAAAGAAACGACTCAAATTGTATGCCTCGATTATATTATATGTAATAAAAAGTTGTGTGTAAAATTATTGTAGAGGTAGTTGTACATCCGGCATTATGTCGCCGTAATGCGCTAAATCATAAAGACCGGGGCAAAATCTTTATCATCATACTCTTTTGGAAATACATTTTTTGTCACTACTTCTGCAGCGATGCACCCCAAAGCATCTGAGCTCATTGCGCCATAGCCATTGCCTCCTGCAGCAACATATAATCCTTTACTGTTTACATTGCCGATGTATGGCTTGCCATGCTCCGTGTAGGTTACGATGCATTTCTTTGCGATGCATTCTTTTGTTTTTATTGCCGGCATGATTTGCGTTAACGCTTGTCCGAGTTTTGAAAGATTGAAACTGCTGTCCGCTGTACGAAACCATTTTTTAATTTCTTCCAATATTTCGAAATAAATATCATCCGGCATGTTTGCTCCCATCTTCAGGTAATATTCCCCATCGGGATATTGAACGGGTTGTATCAGGTAAATGTTTTGAATATCCGGGGTATTTATTTCGTACAACAATGAAGGCAATGTTTTCAAACGTATTGCTTCTTCTTTGCTCACTCTTACCCAAATAGTGGACTCACTTTTTAATCGAAAGAATAATTTTTTATCCAGCAGTTTTAGTGAATTGGTAAAAGCGTCCGCTGCTATCAAAACTTTTCTTGCCCTGAATGTTTTCCCGGCTTTTGTATCAATTTTTATACACTCATTTTCGTAAGTAATTTCATCTGTAATATCATTCACAACAACTCCTTTATTTTTCAGGAAAATTTCCAATTGCGCTTTTACCAGGAGCCGTGGATTTATGAAGCCGGAAGGTGCATCTTCAAATATCCCTTGTGAAGTTTCCGGGAAATTAAAATCGGTAAACGCTTTGTTAACCCACATTGCAGCAAAAACAGCAATTTTCATCTTTTTTTGGTATTTTTTCTAGTGTTTAAATTCTATAACCCTTGCTGGTAAAGGGTTTTGTTTTTAAGATTGGCTTGTAGTACACAGGGGGGTGTTCGTAAACTGA
>JBBPZF010000944.1:0-6509 GCA_038199105.1 Chitinophagales bacterium
CACCTAACAGCTATAGAATGGGCGCGGAGCTGCAGGCTGCAGTAAAAATTAACCAATGGCTGAATGCCTCAGGCAATATAGCTTTTAGTAAAAATAAGATAAAGAACTTCACAGAATATATTGATGATTACGATAATGGTGGCCAATTAGTAAATCAATACAAAAACACCACAATTTCATTTTCACCGGATGTTGTATCTGCAACGGTTATTAATTTTATCCCAATTGCAAATGGCGAAATAAGCGTTCAATCAAAATATGTAAGCAGTCAATTTCTTGATAACACCTCCAATATAAACAGGAGCATCAATCCTTACTATATTCATGATGTGAGATTATCCTATACCCTTCATGAAAAGTTTTTTAAAGAAGTGAATTTTATTTTCAAGGTTAATAATATTCTCGATAAAAAATATGAAGCAAATGGATACACCTACAATTATTTTTATGGTGGCAAGCTTGACGTAGAAAACTATTATTTTCCTATGGCGGGTGTTAATTTTTTAGCAGCTATCAATATTAAATTATAAGATTATAATCCTTGACTAATATCGTTATAAAGTCAATATCCCACTCGCACATAATTATTCATCGGTAGAGATGATTAATTCATGCCTGGGTAATCAAGATTTTTTTCTAACGGAATGTGCGGCTAATTTTATGGTATTCTCATGTGCTTTTTAGTTTTAGCACATTCCGAGCGGGCATTCTTGTCCGCTTTATTTTTGTCTGGAAACCAGTTTGGGGATATGACATTGTAACAAAGAACCTTAAAGCTATACTGTACGCCGAACAAATTTGTGTAACAAATTAAATTCGTGTAAATCCGTGTAATTCGTGGCAGAAGACAGTTAAGCTTTGGCTCAAATTCAAAATCATTCCGTCTTTTCGGGATTTCCATCCGGTGGACAGTATAAACATATTCAGCCCTTAAATTTTTCTCCCCATGCAAGCATACCGCCCGTTAAATTTTTAGTATTTGCAAACCCAAGCTGATCGAGCACCATAGCCGCAATGCCGCTGCGGTTTCCGCTACGGCAGTATAAAATCACTTCTTCATTACGAAGGTCTTCTATATCTTCAATCTGCATAGATTGAATATTACCTACAGGAATAAGTTTGCCGCCAATATTGAATTCAGCATTTTCGTGTGGCTCTCTTACATCAATAAGATTTAATTTTTCACCGGCATCAAGCCTTTGCTTTACTTCTTCGGGAGTAATATTTGTCATTGTATTTGTGGTTGTTGAATTTCATTTTTTAAACTATCTGGTGCAGGCGGATCAACAGAAACCCATATATCCATTGTTTGTCCTGGCTGAATAAACGTTGGTTTCTGTTCTTCATTAAGTGCATCGGGATTCTGTTTGTACACAAAAGCATTTAAAGTATCTGTCACTTCGCCGGAGGTAAGTATGGCAGCCAGTAAAATTCCTTTTGCCTGCAATTCCGCTTTTGCTTCGCTAACAGTTAACCCCACTAATTCCGGAACGCGTATCTGTTGCTCTTCTAATCCTGCGCCTATCACAAGACTAACGGGCGAGCCCCAACGGAGTTTTGTACCCGGCAGCACAGGGTTACCTCTATATGTTTGCTTAAGAATAGAGCCTTTCATAAAATCCGGTTTATAGGTAGTGTCGCCTAAAGTAAGGTGGCTTTTTTCAAGTTTCTCCAGGGCAAACCTAAAGCTTAGGCCTTCCAGCCGCGGCATTTCAACCATAGGCAGCGAGGTGGGATTAATATTTAAGAAAACAGTCCTGTTTACTTTTACCGTAGCGCCTGCGTCGGGTATCTGTTTTTTTATAGTGTTCAAAGGCAATTTATCATTGTATAATGAATCAGTAATCACCACATCGAACCCTTCGTTTTCAAGAAACCTCACAGCTTCATCCACTTTTTTACCCATTACCGAAGGCACTTTAAGATAGCTGCCGTGATTGGTAAACCAACTCAACGATTGAAGTATAAGAAAGCCAACCAGTACCACAAAGACAATAGCTGCTATAAGATTTACCCAAAATGGTTGCCTTGCAATAAATTTAAACACAATAAAATATATAGGTTAATAAAAAATCTGACCGGTGCAATTTAGTAAGTTTTAATTATGCAGGCATTCTTCCAGCAGCGCTGTGTAGAACTCCATCATGCTCCAACCCATTGCTTTTACCTGTTGCGGCACAAGGCTCGCTTCACTTTGGCCCGGCACTGTATTGATCTCCAGCATATACGGCTTTGCCTCTTTTTGATTATAAATAAAATCAATCCTCACAATGCCTTTGCAATTGAAAAGCATATAAGCTTTAATTGCTTCTGCCCTCACCTGCTCAGCGATATCTTCAGTAATATCAGCCGGTGTAATTTCATCACTTGCGCCAAGGTATTTTGCCTCATAATCGAAAAATTCTTTTTTTGTAATTATTTCAGTTATAGGCAATGCTATTATCTCACCCTTAGCTTTGAATACACCAATAGTAAGTTCCCTTCCTTCTATAAATTCTTCTACGAGCACCTGGTTATCTTCTTTAAATGCTTTTTCTATTGCCACAACTAATTCCTCAGAAGGCGAATTTACTTTTGACATGCCAATGCTGGAGCCGCCATTGTTAGGTTTAACAAAAACAGGGAAACGTAAATTTTTGATTAATTCATCCGTGTTATTAAATGTATGCTGAAATAAAAGTTGTGATCGTGCAACATTCATTCCGCCATACGCGGCTACTGCAACCGTATAACTTTTATTAAAAGTAAGTGCCGAGGTAGCGCAGTCGCAACTGGTATACGGTATATGCAATATATCAAAATATCCCTGCAATTTTCCATCTTCACCAGGCGTGCCATGTATGCCTATAAGCACTGCATCGAAAGTGATGATTTCGTCTTCTACCAATAATGAAAAGTCGTTTTTATTCACTTCTATTTTATCACCATGCGGTAAAGTATAAAACCATCCATCAATAGTGATGTCAATTTTATATACATCAAATCTTTCTTTATCAATATTCTTTTCTATTATAATGGCTGACTGGTATGATATAATTGCCTCGCCGGAATATCCTCCTGTTACAAATGCAATCGTGGGTTTCATTTAATGCTACTAGTTAAAAAAATTCGGACTCAAATATAAAATGAATATTATTTTTCAGGTTTGATACCTTCGTTGCTGGTGTTCATAACGAACTTCCATTGTCCATCAGCTTGCTTTTTCCAGATACTCACATAAGTGCCTTTAAGCGTTGTGTCGGCCGTTGCCAGCGTATACACGCCATAGGTAAAACCTAAGTCGCCGCTCTTTGCAATCTCTGCACCTTCCGGCACCCAGCTTACCGTGTAGGAAGTATCATTTACCTGGCTTAAAAAATCAATTGCATCAGCGCCCTTCACAGGCGAATGTGCGGGCCTAAGCAAAATACCTTCATTATCCATATAATCTATAAAGGCATTTTTCATGCCTGATTGCTTACTCATATCAGAAAAGGCCAGGTCAGCATTTATTATTTCATTCACTGACGAGACTTGTTTAATCACAGGCTTTGGAGCCTCCTTACAGGAAATGAAATAGAAAAAAAATGACAGTACACAAAAAGAAAGTAAAACGCTTACTCGCATGAATCGGTTTATTTTTAGAAAAAAGGCGAAAGTATTTTGCAATACCCTCGCCAAAGAGCAGGAAATATCACCTGCCGTAATAGGCCTTTAAGCCTGAAAATTTATAGATGCATCTTTTCTTTTTTTGCTAAAAGCTGGTCAACAGTCTCTACATACATTTCGTCCGGCACACAGCAATCAACCGGGCAAACAGCGGCGCATTGCGGCTCTTCATGAAAACCCTGGCACTCTGTACATTTGTTAGGCACGATATAATAAATATCTGTTGCAAACGGTGCGTTTCTTTTTTCAGCATCCAGCGTACTGCCATCGAGCAGCGTCACTTCACCTTTTACCGTGGTCCCATCTGTAAACGCCCACTCCACACCGCCTTCGTAAATGGCATTGTTTGGACACTCCGGTTCACATGCCCCGCAATTAATACATTCATCTGTAATTTTTATCGCCATTGTCTCTTATTTTAAGCTTCAGCAAGCTGCAAATTATTTACGAATTTTGCCTGCATTTAATTCGTACAAATATATAACACATAATTATTCAGCAGATGAATTTAGCCGAAAGAATTGATTTAATGGTAAAGCTCGGAAAATATTTAACCTCAGATAGTGAACAACTGAAGGAGGCTAAAAAAAAGGCATTCGACAAAAACAAATGGTTTACAGAAGAGTTTGTAAATTTTGCATTAAAAAATATTGCCACGCAGTTTCTTGATAAAAAGAAAATGGCTGAATGGATAAAAATTTATCATCTCGATGATAATATCGTTCCCAAAACGATCGGAACTGTTATGGCAGGAAATATCCCGCTCGTGGGCTTTCATGATTTCCTTTGTGTCTTCATAAGCGGACACTATCAAAAAGTAAAGCTCTCTGAAAAAGATGATGTCCTATTTCCCTATCTTTTAAAAAAGTTGAACGAGTGGAATAGTGAAATTTCAAATGTAGCGCAGGTTGCTGACATGCTTAAAGATTGTGATGCCTACATTGCCACAGGCAGTAATAATTCTGCGAGGTATTTTAATTATTATTTTGGTAAATATCCTTCTGTTATCAGGAGCAATAAAACTTCCGTAGCCGTCTTAACGGGAAAAGAATCAGCAGAAGAACTCGGCCAGCTTGCTGATGATGTGCAAACTTTTTTTGGCCTTGGCTGCAGGAACATCACGCACGTTTTTGTTCCTGAAGAATATGATTTTGTACCATTGCTTGATTCTCTAAAAAAATATAACTATTTCGCGGATCATTCAAAATATAAAAACAATTATGATTATCACCTGGCGTTATTAATAATGAACAGCAAATTTTACATGACCAATGAAAGCATTGTGCTGGTAGAATCTGACAATATTTTTTCCGGTGTAAGCCAACTTAATTATTCATTTTATAAGGAGAAAGAAAAGGTGATTCAACAATTAAAAAATAATAAAGATACTCAATGCATGGTCGGTGAAGGCGGCGTACCGTTTGGTTCCGCGCAGCAACCTAGCTTAAAGGATTATGCTGATAACATTGATACGATGCAGTTTTTATTAAGCTTATGATACGATTGTTTTATACTATTGTTTACGATAATGGTGAAGAGCAACAGGAATTATTTCTTAGGACAAATAAAAATTATGATCTACGAAATTCCTTCTAATTAATTGTTAAACGTAAATCAGCGGTATTTAGTTAGTAAAAAGTAATGAGTAATTTTAGAATTCTTAGCATGAGATTTGATGCATTAATTAAAAGATCTGATTATTTATAAAAATTTCCATAAATGAAAACGAAGAATATTTTTTTTACGGTGCTAATAAGCGCTCTTACCACTGTAGGCGTTCTTTTTGGTTATAATGCTTACAACCACAACAGCAACAATCCAAATTTCCAGGCGGCAAACATTCCATCCAATTATAAGTATGCCGGCTTTTATGATGATAAGGGAAACCCTACTCCCGGCCCCGCGGATTTTACGCAGGCTGCAGAGGCCGCTATTCCGGGAGTTGTACATATCAAAACAACAACAAACCCAAGACAGGTAAATAATAATTTGCCTAATCAGAAAAACCCTTTTTCCGATCTGTTTGGAGACGAAGACCTTTTCAACCAGTTCTTTGGAAATGGAAGTGGGCGCCAACGGATGATGCCTTCTATGGCTTCAGGTTCGGGCGTTATAATAAGTGATGATGGATATATAGTAACAAACAACCACGTGGTAGCAGGTGCAGATAAAGTGACCGTGACACTTAGCAATAGAAAAACTTACATCGCAAAAGTTATCGGGGCAGATCCTTCTTACGACCTTGCTGTAGTAAAAGTGGATGCTAAAAACTTACCCTTTATAATTTATGGAAATTCTGACGACGTAAAAATTGGGCAATGGGTATTGGCTCTTGGTTATCCTTTAAATCTTGAGGCAACCGTTACGGCAGGTATTATAAGCGCAAAGTCACGTCATTTAGGCTTGAACAAGGACAAGACAGGCGGACAATCTATGGCTGTAGAGTCATTTTTACAAACAGATGCTGCCGTGAATATGGGTAACAGCGGGGGCGCATTAATTAATACGAATGGCCAGCTTGTTGGCATTAACTCTGCTATTGCTTCTCCCACCGGATACTATAATGGTTACTCTTATGCCATACCAGTAAATATCGTAAAGAAAGTGATTAACGATCTTATAAAATATGGCAGTGTTCAACGCGGATTTTTAGGAGCGATGTTTGTTGATGCAGGCGCATTAACTGACCAGGAAAAACAACAAGCAAAAGTTCCTTTAAATGTTGACGGGATATACATAACCGACCTTACAAAAACCGGCGCAGCTTTAGAGGCAGGAATAAAAAAAGGTGATGTCATCAGAAAAATAAATGATGTTAGTATAAACTCCGGCTCTGAATTGCAGGAACAGTTGAGCAATTA
>JBBPZF010000945.1:0-7703 GCA_038199105.1 Chitinophagales bacterium
AAATAATTAGAATATTTAAAAAGCAGTGATAATTCAGTCAGCTAAAAGTTCTAATTTTAAGATACGATCTTAAAAGATTTCAAGTTAAGAACACACTCCAACATTTATCAGCTTATACAATCCTTTATGAAATCTCTAAAAATCATTGCAGTGCATGCTATAATATTTGCCCTGCTTTTGATAACTGGCGGTAGCAGTTTTTGCCAAACACTTACGCCAAAATATATTTCGACCTCCTCTTTGTCAAATGGCTACTATGAATATTTGCCGCAAGGCTATGATCCTGTAAGCACTAAGACGTACCCTTTGTTGTTGTGTTTTGGAGGCTATGGTGAAAATGGCGATGGTAGCCCCGCGCAATTGCCCTATGTAATAAATGTATGGGGCACTACCGGCTGGCAGATACACCAAGGAATTTTTCCAACCTCCTTCACTGTAAACGGAAAGAATTTTAAATTCATTGTGCTTCTTCCACAGTTCACGGGTGTTGCGAGCCCCCGGGCTATTAACGATTTTATTGATTATGCTATTTCCCACTACCGCGTGGATGCAATAAGGATATACATGACCGGCTTTAGCCTTGGTGGCGGATTGGTTTGGGATTATACGGGAAATAACGTGACGTATGCCAATCGTATTGCAGCTATGGTTCCTGTATGTGGCGGCTCCTATGGAGATACATTAAAGGCTGAAACAATTGCAGCAGGTAATATAGCGATATGGGCTACGCATAATGATGGTGACCCAACGGTGCCTGTGGATACAACAACAAATGCTTACATACACCTGATTAATACAGCATCTTCGCCACCAAATCCGCTTGCAAAAAAAACCATCTTTCATGATAATCAGCATAATGCCTGGGATTCCACTTACAATCTTGTGTATGGGTTGCATGTATATGAATGGATGCTGCAATACAAGCGCGGGCCGGGCACGCTGGGCGTTGCAGGCCTCGACTTTAGTATCAGTAAAAAAAATAACGATGCGGTATTATTGCAATGGAAAACTTCGTCTGAAAATAACGATAGAGGATTTCAAATTGAACGAAGTAACGATGGGACAAACTTCGATTCTATCGGCTATGTAAAAACTTTAAGCTTTGCCGGTAAAGGAGCGAATTATTCTTATACAGATGCCTTATCAAACAATGGCAAAAATTATTATCGCCTGAAGCAAATTGATTTTTATAATAACATTTCTTACAGCCCTATAAAAGTTATTGAAACAGGTAAACTAAACTCTTTTAAAATATTTCCAAACCCGGTAGGCAACGAACTAAATATAAAATTTGCTATGCCGCTGCAGCATGGGCAGCTAAAAATTTGGAACGCAAATGGCCAACAGGTAGCGCATGCCACGCTCAATGGCAATAGTAAGCTCAGCTTACCTGTTAAGAATTTCTCTAGGGGGGTGTATACTGTTGAGATTTTTAGTGAGGGGTTTTCATCTAAGTCAAACTTTTTGAAGCAATAGAATAGATTTGAACCGGATCATTCGTGCGTGTTCGCAATGGCTTTTATTTGCCCTGGCATCGTTCAACTTTATTTTTAAATTCCATTTTCATTCAACTCTGCGCGGATTAAATCATCATCCATATCGCGGAAACCCACTGGCGCAGAAGGCTGCTTTTCGTAATCATTTATTTGCTTTTGCCACCAGCCAACTGTTCTCCATTCGCCAAGCTTATGACCAACATTTTTATAGTAAACAAAATTGGTGAAACCGAGTTGCTCATGAAAAGCTATGCTCCTGTCGTTTGGTAATGCAATGCATACACATTTATGAACCCCTGCAACCGCAATATTTCGAACAGTGCATTATATAATTTAAAAGCAATGCCTTCACGCTGAAATTGATCAAGGATGTACACGGAACTTTCAACACACCATTGGTAGGCAAGCCTCTCACGATATTTGGTAGCATACGTGTAACCAGCAACTATTCCATCTACTTCATATACGATCCATGGCCACTTTTCAGTATAATGTTTTATGCGCTCTTTAAAAGAATTTATTGAGGGAATTTCCGTCTCAAAAGTGACGGCTGTATTTAATATATAAGGCGTATATATTTCAAGAATAGAAGCAGCATCCGACGGTTGTACTATCCGCATTTGTTTCATAAAATAAATTTACGATGCGGTTGATAATTATTTTATCTTTTGCAAATTATTCGAAATTGAATTTTATATTTTTGATTTTATCCGAACGAGATATTTCATCAATACATAATCACATGTCAAAAAAAATATTCTTCTCAACATTTATTGCAGCGCTGCTTATTATCTCTTGTGGCCCCGGCCCAAATGATGGCTATGTACAACCGGTATATTATGGCCCCGGTATTGGATTGGGAACAATTATAGCCGTTGTAATTTCCTGGAGCAGGAACAAATCAATTCTCTGGGCCATCATTCATGGGTTGCTTGGATGGCTTTATGTTATTTATGCAATACTGGTGAAGGCGAAATAAAAAAGCGCTTAAGTATATCATTTTAAATAATCTACAAGATCGAAATGCATTACCATGATTCGGCTCTTGGGGAGCGCATCAGGGTATCATTGCCGGTCGCAGCAGGCATTTCCACTAGTGGCCTACATTAATAACTTTTATCGTCATTATCTAAATGTTTACCTTTCTCGCACTGAAAGGCTTAAAGAATTCCAGGTTTTATCCAGATGAAACACGGGCATGACTAGACTTTTAATTTAGCCACTAATTTTTAATTATTCAATGCTATCCGATAGGTTAAAAGAAGAAACAAAAGAAGCTCACCTTATATTGGAGAAAAAGCTGGTTGCCCGAATAAAGGCTATCCATTCTGAAAGTGATTATGCAAAACTGCTCCGATACTTTTATATCTTTTTCGGCGGTTTGGAAATCCTCGTCAATAATATTTCCAACGTTACTTTTTTGCAGGATTATCATTTACGGCGTAAATCTGTTGCGTTAGCAGATGACCTCAGCGCCTTGAAATCCCCACTGCCACGGATAGCTGAGCTAAGCGCATTACCATGTATAAAAAATGACCTGGAAGCAGCAGGCGTTATTTATGTAATTGAAGGTTCCACACTTGGCGGAATACATATAGCCGAAATGATACGTAAGAGATCAGCACTAAATGATTTGAATGCCTTTTCTTTTTTCGACGGCTATGGAGATCGGACCCTTGCGATGTGGCAAAGTTTTCAAAAAGCAATTGATAGCATGGCACTAACAAGGGAAGAGGAGTTGGAAATTATAAATTCTGCTAACGACACTTTTATGAAATTCGATAATTTGTTGAATAGTGGTTAAGTGATAAATAGCATAACACTAAACAGCTATATTTTTATTAAACAGAATATGAAAGGTGCTTCCTGTTCCGGGCTCGCTCTCTGCCCACACTTTGCCATTGTGTTTTTCGACAATCCTTCACAATAGCCAGCCCTACTCCGGAACCTTCGATACCTTCTGTGTTTTCGAGCCGCTTAAATAAGCCAAATATTTGTTGCAGGTTTTTTGAATGTATGCCTGTACCGTTATCTTTAATCGAGTAGTGAGTTTCTGTATTATTTTCACTTCCGCTTATTTCTACTACGGCGGGCTGCGATTGTCTTGAATATTTAACAGCATTAGTGATAAAGTTGCTAAAAACCTGCCTGATAAGAACCGGATCACCCCTAAGACCAGGCAGTTCGCTCACAACTATTTGCAATTTGCTCTGGTCATGTAAGTTATCGAAGTCTCTTATTATATCGTTTACCAAATCTGTCACCGGAATTTTTTTAGTGGGTATCTCAGACTTCGCAAGATGCGAATAGTGCAGTATCGCATTCATCATTTGATCCATCTAGTCTGCCTTAACTATGATCCGCCGCAGCATAACTTTTGAGGATTCACTTATGTCTGCATCCAGCGAGAGCACCTGAGCATAGCTTTTAACCGCGGTAAGCGGGCCTTTAAGCTCATGCGAAATAGTAAAGCTGAAAGTATCCAGCTCATCATAGGCTTTGCGCAGGCTTTCATTTATCATTCCTATTGCTCCGGCTTTTACATTAACGGCACGTAATATTTCCTGCTGCAGAGCATTTACAGCGTCCAATTCTTCCATGCTCCAGTTACCAGAAGTACCCAATACACTTTGCGACCATGCCTGGAAAGACATTCTTGGTGATAAATCCATGCTAGCATCTGCATTTACTGTAGCAGGCTTGTTAGGGTTACCAGCCCAGCTAATACTTTGCAATACCTCAGGCTTAAACCAAATTGCGTATTCTTCCAGTTCCCGGGATAATACTACCAGCAGCATGCCACTGGCCACATCTTTATAATGACATGCCGGAGGATAGGATGCAGATAAGCTTGTGGCAGCATACACTGTTTCAGTGATATTTTCTTTCGCCCATCGTAATAAATCAGCAACTTGCTTTTCACCAGGGGTAACGCCGATAAAGGAAAACTTTTGATTGTATACTAACACAGCACCACTTGCATGCGTCATATCAAGCATAGTACTACCACCGGAAACCAATTCATCGGCTATACTTTTGTTTTCGTGCAGAGAATGCGACAGGTTGAATAAATGAGTTTTAAAATGCTCCCGCTGTTCCTGGTCTTCTTCGTGCAGCCTAAATTCCAAAGCGGATGAAACAATTTGCCCAATAAGATTTGATGCCTGTCTTGCACGATAATCAATAAAAGCAGGTGTGTAATTATGACAGGCAATAAGGCCCCACAATTCTTTTTTACGCAACAGCGAAATGCTAAAGCTCGAAGCTACTCCCATATTTTTCAGGTATTGAATATGTATCGGTGATACTGCTCTAAGCTGGGAATGGGTTAGGTTTAGCGGTTGCGCATTTGAAGCTTCTGCTGCAATTTCCGATGGCACAGAATGTACATCAGCAATTAATCGTGTTAAGTTGAGTTTGTATAGATCCCTTGCCTGCCTGGGTATGTCAGATGCGGGGTAATGCAGGCCCATCCACGACTCCAGGTTGTCATTTTTAGCTTCTGCTACCACTTCGCCATGCCCATCTGCAGCAAACCTGTAAATCATTACACGGTCGAACCCGATGATGCTTTTTACCTGCTCTGCGGCATTATGTAACAGGCCTTGCATTTTCTTTTCTGCCAGCAACAAAGAAATAGACCTTGCAATCATTTTTTGAATTAAGGGCACATCTTCCAACGCGGGCTCAAACTCAAGAAGATAATAATTGTCAGAAGCAGATATTATTAGATTAAAAGGCTTTCCTCCCACAGCAACCTGCACCGGATTGATTTCTTCAAAGCTCCCGGCTTTATCATTTGCAAGCTTATTGGAAATGCCTTGCTGCCTGATACCTATATTTGATTCTATATTTTGCAGTGTCTGACCGGCCAGTTGGGGCTCAATATCTGTAATATATTTAAAAATATTATCGCTATAAAAGCGGATAATGTTATCCGTATCCACCACTATCAAAAAGCCGTGAGATTGTATTTTACCTGGAATATGTATTAGCTCCTTTTCACAATTGGAAAGTTTTACTTCAGCATTAGCCATAAATTGAAGCGTGTGTCGCTTATATACGGGTTTGCGTTAGTTTAATAAATCATGAACACTATTTGTTGTCTGTAAGTGTTTATAGTGAACAATGTAAAAATATAATAATTTAACTGAAAGCATGATGTCTTAACAGGTTTGTGAATCCTACAATTCTTTAATTATAATGTTTTTAAACCACGCTTCACTTCCATGATTTTGAAAAGTGATATAGCCCTTTTCAGCAGCCGCATAACCAGCATCATCTTTGAATTTTTCAGCCATCTTATTTTTATTCCATTCATCGCTATGTAATTCGTAGTCCACTACTTTCTTACCATTGAGCCAGTGCTCAACATGATTGCCATTTTTTACAATGCGGGCATGATTCCATTCACCGGCAGGGTTGGGTTGTGCATCCGGTGCAGGGTTCATCGCATAGTTAGCAGCAGTGTGCTGCCACGCTTCAAGTTTCTCCGGAAAATTTACATCATCAATAATCTGGTACTCCGGACCTGTTAAATATGAAGAAGAGCTGTCTTCAGTTACGAGATATAATATACCGCTGTTGCCTTTAGGTGATATTTTATAATCTGTCTCGAAATCAAAATTCCTGTATTGATCTTTTGTCATAAGGTCGGCGGTAATTGCACCATAGTTTGCATTGCTTCCCTTGCAATGCAAGGTGCCGCTATCAACCGACCAGGATGCGGCGGATTTGTTTTGATACGTGCGCCATCCGTTCATCGTTTTACCATCAAATAGTAATTTGTACCCCTGCTCTTTTTCCATTTTTGAAAGCTTATTCTCACCAGCATTCTTTGAGGATGAACAGGAAATTAAAATCCCTGTTGTTATTATCAAACATGTTGCTAATCTTTTCATGATTGTTTATTTATGTGGTGATTACTTTTAAATTTTCAGGATCCCATTGCAGTATTTTATTGTTGAAATAACTATCGTTGCAAAGCAATGCCGGTGCAGCAGCGCGATAACCAAACAACGCATCTTCGGTTACTTTGCCTTTTGTGCGAATGGCATTTATCCAATTGTAATGATGATCGAAATGAGCGCCCTTGTATCCTTCTTCGGCAGTGTATATCAGCGTATCAGGTGGTACCATGGATTTGCGATCGTAGGTATATTCTTTGCCGGAGTTTACATTTTTTGTTTTGTTTAAAGGATCGTTTTCATCAATGATATTTTTATTCTTGTAGAGCGTTACTTTATCCCATTCAACTGTCATAGAACCTTCGCTACCAACCATGCGCAGGTAATTGGTGCCACCGGTGCCATCTACAAAATTTACACGCAACGAAAGATTGAATGGCGGGTGAACTTTTGTATCAGGATAATCGAAGGTCCCCAACATAATATCAGGAACTTCTCTTCCATCCTTCCAGTATCGAAGGCCACCGGTTGCCATAACTTTATTTGGGCCGATAGAACCGGTAATAAAATGAAGGCTTGAAAATACATGAACAAAGAGATCGCCTGATACACCCGTTCCATAATCCCGGTAATTTCTCCAGCGAAAGAAACGCAATTTATCAAAAGGCCTCTTCGTGGTGTTGGCAATGTACCTGTCCCAATCAACAGTTGAAGGCGATGCATCATCTGGAATAGGATATTGCCATGCGCCGGTTGGCGACATGCGTGCATAAAATGCTTCAGCATAATTTAAAGTTCCTATTGCTCCATCTTTCAACAGTTGTTTTGCCTTTTCATTTCCCAGCGAGCTCATGCCCTGGCTACCCACCTGGAACACAACACTATTTTTCTTTTGTGCCTCAATCACCGCCGGGCCTTCTGTAATATCATGCACCATGGGTTTTTCGCAATACACATGCTTGCCTTTATTCATGGCTGCTACAGAAATGTCTTTGTGCCAATGATCAGGCGTTGCAATAATTACGGCATCAATATCTTTCCTGTCAAGAATCTCGCGAAAATCCTTTGTTGTTGAAATATCATTGCCCCATTTTGCTTTGGCATCTGCGAGCCTTCCATCGTAAAGGTCACAAACCGCCACCAGCTTCGTTCCCGGCACGGTGCGATTAGTAATTGCATCTGCAGTGCCCATGCCACCAGCACCGATCAGCGCAACCTGTATCATATCATTAGCGCTGAAATTTTGCTGCGATCGTATTAATTCTTCAATATGTCTCTTGCTGTCTTTTGCCGTGACAAT
>JBBPZF010000946.1:0-2110 GCA_038199105.1 Chitinophagales bacterium
TTATTTAAAATGTAAAGGCACGTTTAGTTTAAAACTTACATTGCTTCCCATATTATAAATTCCATCATGGCCTGTGTAGTTGCCGGGATAGTCTTCAAAATATTTTAACCTATTTAAATGTGATTGGTAAGCCACATTAAAGATGTTATCGGCGACAATATTTAAAGTCAAAATGGTATTTCCTTTTTTATTTACTAAGTCAGTTCCAATGCCTGCATTGAACAATTGATAGCCCGGAGTAGGCGTTTCCGTATCGTTTTCAAGATAAGCCCTGTCCTGGTTTGCATAATATTCCATCTGCACTTTTATAAAGGCATTTGCAAAATGGTTACCCATCTTATTGATGTTAGCCCGCAACTCAGAGAAAGTATGCAGGGGCGGAATGAAAGGCAAATATTTTGCACTATCTGATAATTTTGGCTGGCCAGGAACTCCTTTGTTTACACCATATACCACAGACAAAGAATTTTCAAAATGCAGCCAATCTAACGGATGAGGGTGAATATCAATAGAAAGCTCGCCGCCATACAAGTTAGCTTTTGCTGCCTGGAATTTAAAAGTCTGGTTGCCGGGCACTATCACTGAATCCTGCCCCTGGCTATTAACCAGCTTTTGATTGTAGATATAATTTTTAATATCATTATTAAATACTTCGGCATTGATGGTTACATGCCGGGAGCTATAGGTTACACCCAGGTCTTCCTGCAAATTAAATTCAGGTTTGAAATTTATGTTTCCAATCTGGTAAGCATTTGTGCCGGGATGTACACCATTTGAAGAAATCTCTGAAATATTAGGCGATCTGAAACCACGGCCGATATTGCCTTTCACACTAAAAGCGTCGTTAATCCTATAGGATAAACCAGCGCTTCCGCTAAGGCCGGAAAATGTATGGCTGTATTTACTAAATGGATTCTCTGCGCCTAAAGTATCTACGCCATAAACAGGTTTATCAAACCCTGTGGCAGGATCTGTTGAAGTATACAAAGCGTCGTTGTTGAAATTTCTTACATCATATCTCAATCCTCCGGCCATTTCAAGTTTACCGATAGATTTCTTTATGAAAAAGAAAGGGCCAATATCAAACTGGTGATAAGATGGAATAATAAATTCAGTGCCATCATTTACTTTATTATCCTGGTACAGGCCGTTTATTCCTGTTGTTACGCTAAGCCCCTTCGATTCATGGAAATAATATTTTACATCGTAGCTATACGTATTTAACTTCAGAAACAAACCCGGTACGACAGCTGCCTCCGGATGACTAAATTCACGCCGTAAACTTTTTTGAAATGCGAGGTTAATTGCCAGTCTTCCACTGCCTAACGAAAAACTGTTTGTACTATAAATTCTATAATGCTGTACATGCTGATGCAGTTTAGATATTTTGTAAGAAGATAATTCTTCATCACTCACAATCGGCCGGTAAAGATCATCTTCGGTTATTTGTTTCGTAAATTTTCTTGTTGCTGAGTCGCGGCTGCCATCGGGTATTTCCTGCAGGTCGTCAAATAAAGAAAGGCCTAAGCGGCTATAACCCCATTTGCGATTGAGACCAAATATTGCGGAGGCATCAGTTTCTGCAAATCCGGTATTATAAACTCTTCCGTCGTATTTGTTTTTATAATTGGTTGCCAGTTTATGCGTAACAGTTCCTCCCCATGTGAAGCCATTTGTATTTCCTGCAATGGTCGCCGAGTTTTCTATAAGCCTGTTATTTGTCTGGTATTCAGTTAGAATATTTCCAATAATTTTTCCGTCTGCAGGCGGGTTGGCTGGCAAAAGATTAACGACACCGGCAACAGCATCTGAGCCATAAATAAGACTGGCCGGGCCTTTTACCACTTCCACTTTATCAACGGTGTTTTGATCTACTTCTATACCATGCTCATCTCCCCACTGCTGGCCTTCCTGCCGTACTCCATCGTACAAAGTAAGAATGCGGTTAAAACCCAGCCCTCTTATAAATGGTTTAGAAACATTAGGCCCCGTAGTGACGGCACTTATTCCGGGAACCTTTGCTATTGCATCAATCACATTCGTACTTAGATTTTGTTGCAGATATTGCTTGCTTATAGAAATAATGGGAATGGGGTTCCGCCTTATAGAA
>JBBPZF010000947.1:0-3297 GCA_038199105.1 Chitinophagales bacterium
ATTTAATCAGCCCTTAAATATAGGAAAAGGTTTACAGAGATAATATTTTGAAATGTTTTTGTTTCACAAAAGCGCCGGAACAAAACCGGTCAGCGATTTAGAAAATATTTTCTAAAAATTTTCATTTCTTCCAACTCTGTTTCAACATATTTCTCAAAAATTATTTTACTTACCTGGCTTTTCAAAGCTGATATACCAACGTCTATCAGGCGCAAGCCTCTATCGGTAAGCAATATATTATCAAAAGATAACCCATCAAGACCGGAAGGCCGTTTTAAGTCGCGGTGCACAAAACCATTAGCATGCAACTCCCTTAATTCATCTTCAAACACTTCAATCCAAAGCTGTCTCTTTTCTACTTCGTAAGCCCGGAAATCAATTGGGTAAATTCTTTCCATCACGAGCATTTCAGCCTGCAATGTTTCATCAAAATCCATGCGTTTAAATTTCGTTACTAATCCATTTATTGCATTTGCATATTTCATTTTTTCTGACTCTGAGCCAATATCAGAGCGTGTATCAGCTACAAACAGTTTAGCCACTTCAGTATCGGAAAGAACGATAACTTTATTATTGTCGCCGTAAGATAAAAGGCGCGGGTATTTCATATAGAAATTATAAATAGGACCTTATTATTGAGCGAAGAGTATAGACCTTAATCCTGCAAATTTGATTTAATAATAATGTTAATCTACGTTGTGAATTATAAATCATAATTATTTTGCATTGGATAGATTGTCTGCTTAAGATCAAATTTATGAAACAAACTTTTAAAACTATATCTTCTCGTATGCTTACCAACGTATGCATAAGAGAGTGAAAGCTAAATGGATCGAAAAATAATTTCAAATAAGGAACTAAGGCAACATAATAACGGCTATAATTTTCTATGGCTTATGCGCATGGCATGGCGTGACAGTCGTAAAAGCCGTTCACGTTTGTTTCTATTCATTTCGTCTATTATTCTGGGCATAGCTGCATTGGTGGCGATTTATTCTTTGGGTAATAACCTAAATGATGAAGTGGATACACAGGCTGCTTCTTTACTTGGAGCCGATCTTGAAATTTCAGGCAGCCATCCCACTACACCCGCTATTCAAAAAATTGTTGATTCGCTGGGTGGCAAAAGATCAGCGCAGCAAAGCTTTGCATCCATGGTACTCTTTACAAAAAACGGCGGAACAAGGCTTACAGAAGTACGGGCGCTTCAAGGAGGTTTCCCCTATTACGGCTCGCTGGAAACTTCTCCCGTATCTGCCGCAAAGACTTTTCGTAATAACCAACAGGCACTCGTAGACGAAACGCTGATGTTGCAGTATGGCGCAAATGTGGGAGACTCAATAAAAGTAGGAGACGTGAATTTTTCTATTGCAGGCAAACTATTAAATGCCCCCGGCCAAACTGGCCTGTCCGCATCTATCGCGCCGGTAGTTTACATTCCCCTTCAGAACATGAAGCAAACTGCCCTTTCTCAAAAAGGCAGCCGCATCAGTTATCGCTATTATTTCAAATACGACCAACAGGTTGATGTGCAGAAAATGGTTGATCGCTTTAAGCCGCGTCTTGAAGCAAATGATCTGAATTATGAAACGGTTGACAGCCAGAAAGAGAGTACAGGCCGGGCATTCAGTGATCTTACAAAATTCCTCTCGCTTGTGGGTTTCATCGCGCTACTGCTCGGTTGCACGGGCGTTGCCAGTTCTGTACATGTGTATGTAAAGGAAAAAGTAAACTCCATTGCAATTTTGCGTTGCCTTGGCGTAAAAGCATCGCAGGCGTTTATTATATTTCTTATCCAGATCGTGGGCATAGGATTCATAGGATCTTTTGTTGGCACCGCTTTGGGGGTTATTATCCAACAATTTTTGCCATTTGTTATAAAGGATTTTTTGCCTGTAAAAATAAGTACTGCCATATCATGGACAACAGTTTTGCAGGGAATAACGCTGGGTATTATTGTCTCCGTTTTATTCGCACTGTTGCCACTGCTGTCTATCCGAAAGATTTCACCTTTGAATGCTTTTCGTGTTTCTTACGAGCCACCGCGGCGCGAAAGAGATTTAGTTAAAATACTTATCTATCTATTGATAGCTCTTTTCGTGTATGGCTTTACGTTGGTACAACTAAACGACCTGAAAAAGGCTTTGTATTTTACAGCATATATAGCAGGGGCGATATTGCTGCTCGGCGCAATAGCCCGCGGGCTTATGTGGATGGTGCGCCATTTCTTTCCATCATCGTGGAATTATTTATGGCGGCAGGGGCTTGCTAATTTATACCGGCCCAATAACCAAACAACAGTACTTATCGTTTCAATAGGCCTTGGCACCGCGCTTATATGCACATTGTTTTTTGTGCAGGCTTTATTAATAAGCAGGCTCAATTTGAACGCAGGCGAAAACCAGCCTAACATTGTGTTGTTTGATATTCAAAGTAAGCAGGCGGACGGCGTGAGCGATCTTGCACGCAAATTCGGTTTACCGGTAAAGGAAACTATACCTATTGTAAATATGCGTCTTGAAGAGGTAAATGGCATCACTGCAGCACAAGCGAAAAAGGATTCGAGCAAAGGTCTTTCTAAATGGCTTTTCAGTCGGGAGTACCGTGTTACCTATAGGGATTCTTTAACTGCATCTGAAAAAATCGCAAAAGGTAATTGGACGGGAATTACTAACGGTACAGGCATACCTGCTGTTTCGCTGGAGAGCAATTTTGTAAGGAGGAGTGGAGTGCAACTTGGAGATACGCTCACCTTCAATGTACAGGGTTCAATAATGAAAACCATTGTGGGCAGCCTGCGTGAAGTAAACTGGGGTGGCATACAAACTAATTTCATGGTTGTATTTCCAAAAGGGCTGTTGGAAGATGCGCCGCAGTTTAAAGTGATACTAACGAAAGTTCCATCGCAGCAAGTGTCGGCAAATTTTCAGCAGGCGATGGTAAAGGCGTATCCTAATGTCTCCATTATTGATCTTGCGCTTGTGCTGCGTATATTGGACGACCTGATGAGTAAGATCAGTTTTGTAATCCGTTTTATGGCGGCCTTCAGTATAGTTACCGGCATAGTAGTATTGATATCTTCGGTGCTTATAAGTAAATACCAGCGCCTGCAGGAAAGTGTGTTGCTGCGTACGCTGGGTGGCAGCCGCAAACAGATATTTACCATCACTGCTTTAGAGTATTTTTTTCTTGGATCGCTGGCTGCGTTTACGGGTATACTGTTAGCCCTTGGAGCGAGCTGGGGTTTGGCATATTATATATTTGAAGTTCCATTTCATCCCCAGGTAATGCCGGTGC
>JBBPZF010000948.1:0-4861 GCA_038199105.1 Chitinophagales bacterium
ATTTTTCTCAGAAGTTGCAGAAGATGGCGTTTAGATAAGCCACCGGAACCGCAGGCAGTCATTTGTTTTTTCATTTTGTAATTTTAATTTGGTTAATGTTTAAAATATAGGCTTGTATTTAAGTTGTTTCTTTTGTTTTCAACCTCCCCCATTCTAAATAAACCGGCAATGCAGTAGTCCCCAAAAGTTATGTAATTGATAATTGCGTCAAGCTTTCGTAACAGCATAATCGAAATAAGCAACCGGTGTTAGCGGGAGAAATAATTTGATCTAACAAAATAATGTTAATTAGTAAGATAAGTTATGGCATAATCGTACATTTTTATAGCACAATAATTCATATCAAATTATTATAAAAAATATTTGATCTGCCGGATGCAGTATTGTATTATGGAGTATTTTACTTTAAACTGCTTTATCTTTATATGCTTTTAAAACATTAATCCCTCTTTTGGGGTTCGAAAAAAAGCCGAGGATTTCACCCCTTTGACCCCTTTCATCAAATGAATATTGCCATAATCATCTTTGTAAGTAAAATTATAAGCCGGGCCAGATACCAAATGAAATCAGCTAGTCTTACATTCTTTGTTTTATTAGCGATATATCTTCATTCAGGCACAAATACTGTTTTTGGCCAATCATTTCCTTACAGATTTAATTACCTCACAGTTGATGTAGGTTTATCACATACTGATGCCAATGATATTATTCAGGATAAGCTTGGATATATATGGATTGCCACTCACTTTGGGCTGGACAGGTTTGATGGTTACAATGTGAAAAAATTTTATAACAGCAATGTGCCTTTAAACAATGCTTATAAAAACAGGATACTTTGTATGTATGCTGATGTGCCAGGCAATATTTGGCTTGGAACAGAAGGAGGCCTTCAATCTTTTGACTCGCAAACCGAAAAGTACATTGATTATCCACTTAGCGGCGATAAAGTGCAGCCGAAATTTGAAAAGCTAATCAAAAAAGAAGATAACATTATATATGGTTTAGCCGGGGGGGCAAATAAAATCATACACAATAAAAGGAAGATCAATAGAAGAAATAAGGCTGCCGGTTCCTGCAGGGGTCACATTCTCCGATATGAGCTGTGACAATAGCGGAACACTTTATTTGGCAAGTAATAAAGGTGTTTGGACATTAGATAAGCAAAGGCTTTTTGAAAATGTACCGGTTACCGGATGTCCTGATCTAAAGTTATCAACCCTGTACTTTGACTTACATCAAAATTTGCTGATTGCGGCGGGGGAACAATTATTTTTTGCAAAAAAATCCATAAATAAACTTAAACCGGCGTCAGGTTCGCAAACAGGCTTTGTTGTTGACAAGCAATATACCGGCGGCGCGGGGATGTTGGTAAAAAACCTTGCAGAAGACAAAAAGTCAAACTACTGGATAAACACGGGCTCTGTATTACTTTATTTAAACAGTAACCTTGAGCCAATACAAACGGTGTCTAATAGTTTGAACTCAAGTTCATTGAGCAAAGTTTTTGTTGACCGTTCGCAATGTTTGTGGGTTTGTACCTTTGGGGGCGGTGTAAATTATTGCGATTTAAACGAAAAAAAATTTTATACGTTTCCGCATAACAGTGAAATTAAAAATTCTATATCGGGAAATTACATCGGCTCAATTTTAGCAGATGGCAAAGACTTATGGATCGGCACAATTTATAACGGCCTGAACTTATATAATTTCGAGTCCGGCAACTTCAGCTTTTATAATACTAGTAATTCATCTCTACGAATAAAGAGCGATAGAATATCGGCTCTCATATTAGATGATGCTCACAACTTATGGATAGGAACAGACATTGGGATTGAAATTTTAAATCCGGATAAAAAAAAATTATGGAAGCCGGCTGGTAGTGAAGCTTTTCCCACATACTCTATTGAAACGCTCGCAAAAGATGTTTATGGAAATATATGGTTCGGTAACCATACCAACAAATATGGCGTGATATGGAAAGATGGTAACAATCATTTCCATGTTAGATATTATGGAGAGGGGTATTTTATTTTACCAGATAAAAAAAATCCGGAGCTGTTTGTGTCCAGCACGCATGGATTAAAAAGGTTGTTTATTGATAAGGAAGGAAACATTCTTAAATCGTACGATTACCAGGCAACTTCAAAGCCCAACACCTTAAGCTCCAACTATATTTACCCGGTTTGCAAACAAAATGACAGTACTTACTGGGTTGGTACTATTGGAGGCGGATTGGACCGTCTTGTTACAAGAAAAGATAATGGCTATATCGTACAAACTTTCAGCGAAAAATATGGCATTTTTAATGACGTAGAAAGCATGGAGATTGATAATGCGGGAAATATATGGATGGGAGGAAACGGTTTGCAATACTTTAATTCTGCCAGTGGAAAATTAATAACTTATAATAAAAGTGATGGCTTACAGGGAAATAGTTTTAAAGTAGGCTCGTCTTATAAGGGCGCTGATGGCAGATTGTATTTTGGGGGAATAAATGGGCTTAATTACTTTTATCCATCAGACATAAAACTTAACCAGATACCTGCACGCCCGGTATTGACCGGTTTACTCATCAACAATCACCAACCAACTTATGGTGAAGTAGATTCCACAGCAAATATTTTACCCAAAATAATATCTTATAGCAGGTCATTAAAACTTAATTACCTGCAGAATAATTTCGTTATCTCTTTTAGTTCCATGCACTTTGCTAATCCTTTAAAATGTAAGTACCGCTATAAGCTGAAAGGGTACGATAAAGAATGGAAATACACTGACGGCAAAAACCCAAGTGCTGCATATAGCAATCTTGATTATAATAATTACAGGTTTATTTTACAGGCAACTAACAACGACGGCGTCTGGAGCTCAAGCGAGGCATCTATCACTATTACCGTTACAGCTCCCTGGTGGAAATCTTTGCTTGCAAAAATTATTTACATCACTTTGTTTATAGCCGGGTTGTTGAGCATTTATATTTACCAGGCAAGATGGTACAGGCTGAAAAGAGAAATGGCAGTAAGAGAAGTAAACGAAAATAAGCGGGAAGAAATGCATCTGCATCGTGAAGAGCTTTATCAGCAGCAATTGCAATTTTTTACGAACATTTCGCATGAATTCCGTACCCCGCTTACTTTGATACTTGGGCCTCTTGAAAAATTGATTAATGAAAACGATAATACAACTTCTGCTGCGCTCAATAATTCATACCAGTTGATGTTCAGGAATGTTAAAAGGCTTATCAATCTTATTAACGAACTGATGAATTTTAAGAAAGTTGCGGACAGCGCTATCAAGTTACAGGTGCAACCATTGGCAATAAATCAATTTTGCAAAAATTTATTTGCAGAATTTCAAACGCTTGCATTAAGCAAAGACATTACTTTTAACCTGGTTGACCACACTTTAAACGAAACAAGTGAGCAGCTATGCAACCTGTTTGATGTGCAAATACTGGAAAAGATTTTATTTAACCTTCTAAACAATGCTTTTAAATATACCCATCCGGGCGGCCATATCAATCTTGAAATATTTTTCGGGATAAATAAATTTAAACCATCTTTCAAAACCGAATTTCATCTGCTGCATGAAGAACATCATGCAGAAAAGTATATTTATTTTGTGATAGCAGACACAGGTATTGGAATATCACCGGAATCAATCGGAAAAATATTTGAGCGTTATTATAAGATTGGCAAAAATCACCTAGGATCCGGCGTGGGACTGGCGCTTGTAAAAAGCCTTACCCATTTACACAAAGGAAATATTTCCGTTTATAGCGAGCGCAACAAAGGAACCGAAATACTCATAGCAGTTCCATGGGGGAAAGAAAATTTCACCAGTGATGAAATTATACTTCCCGGAAATGAAATGACAGGCTCTCAACTTGAATCTTTAGATAACACAATACTATCGCCGCTTCCCAATGAATTGCAAAGCACCGGCCATGTGAATGGAAAAATATCCAAACACATTTTATTGGTAGATGATAATGATGAATTACGTGCTTTTTTAAAACAGTCTTTAGAAAAGTTTTATGAAGTATATGAGGCTGAAGACGGGAATGCGGCACTAACAATAGCTACAAGCAAATCTCCGGATTTAATTATAAGCGATGTTATGATGCCCGGAATGAGTGGCATTGAATTTTGCAAATTAATTAAAGATAAGTTTGAAACAAGCCACATTCCTTTTATTATTCTTTCGGCAAAGGATGCTTTGGATGCTAAAATTGAAGGAATGGAATCTGGCGCTGATTATTATTTTGCAAAGCCATTAAGTATTGATCTGCTATTGCTCACTGTTCATAATATTTTTGAACAAAGCCAGCGGCTACGGCTGCGACATACTAACGACTATCTTACCGAGGCTACCGAGTTGGTGCACTCTGAAAAAGACAAAGATTTTATGAACAAGCTTCTTGAGCTTATTGAAAATAATATCGAGGAACCGGGCCTCGATGTAGATTTTTTATGTAATCAATTATACATAAGCCGCACAAAACTTTATCAAAAGATCAAGAGCATTTCCGACCAATCTGTTGGAGAATTTATTAAAACTATTCGCTTAAAAAAAGCCATACAGATCATGACCCATGAAGATATAACGTTGAACGAGGTGGCTGAGAGAATCGGATTGCAAAGTCATTCATATTTCTCCCGTATGTTTAAAAAAGAGTTTGGAAAATCACCCTCACAATTTATGCAATCGTTAAAAAGTGACGTGAATGCGGGTGAGGAAAAATGATACAAATAATATCTAACTACTTTATTGATGAATAGAAAATTTATTGTGCGGTATTTTACGCATGGCAAGCCACTTTTATGAATAACGTGGAGATATTACCCGTAATTGGGAAAAA
>JBBPZF010000949.1:0-2739 GCA_038199105.1 Chitinophagales bacterium
AAGCGGTTCATTAGTTATTTCATTTGTAGGATACCTAACTGAAACAGTATCCACAGCAGGCAAAAATAATATTAAAATACAACTGCAAAAAGATACAAAATCGTTAAATGAAATAGTAGTTACAGCGCTTGGTATTGGCAAACAGTCTAAAGCGCTTGGATATTCAGTTCAGACTGTAAACAGGAAAATGTTAACCCAGGCAGAAGACCCTAATCTTATTAATAATCTAAGTGGAAAAGTAGCGGGAGTGGTAATCACAAATGGCGGGGCCGGCGTGGGTTCTACTTCAAGAATTATTGTGAGGGGAGAAAATTCATTTAACGGCAGTAATCAACCTCTTTTTGTAGTTGATGGTGTTCCTATTAATAATGAAACCTTTTTTAATAATGCCATTGAAAACTCATCCGGGCAGGGCACATGGGCAGAGGTTGATTGGGGGAATGGCGCTTCAGAAATAAATCCCAATGATATTTCTAAAGTGACAGTATTAAAGGGTTCTACAGCGGCGGCTTTATATGGCTCACGCGCTGCAAACGGTGCAGTCGTTTTAACTACTCAAAAAGGTACACAGGAAAAAGGATTGATAGGCGTTAGTTTTAATTCTACCAATACCTGGGAAAGTCCTTTAAAATTACCAAGATTGCAAAATGAGTATGGCGCAGGTGTAAATGCCTATCCATTAACAGGCACGCCTAATACATATTCTTATGTAAATGGAGGCGGCTCCAGTGAGAACAATATTCCTAACTGGGGATTAAAATTTGATCCCAATTTAAAAGTAATTCAATTTGATAGCCCCGCAGGAAATGGATACCAGGCCGGAGATCTTATAGCACGTGGAGCAGACCCAAGTTTAACAGTAACACCTACTTCATGGTTGGGGCATGCAGATCATTTTAAAGATTTTCTTCAAACAGGGTTTACCACGCAGAATAATATAAGCTTTGGTGGCGCAAGTGATCATGGCAGTTACAGAGTTTCTGTAAATAGCTTAGTGAACAACGGTATATTACCTGGTACCAATCTTAATCGTTACGGTCTTTCATTGAGGGGCAGTCACTCATTTGGTGATAAGCTTACATCTGACTTTTTTATAGATTATATAAATAGTAACAGTAGAAACCGTCCTAATATTGGTTATGGTTCTGAAAGCGTGATGTACACTTTCTTTGGTGTATATGGCATGCCAATAAATATTGATATTAATTCTCTGAAAAAACAATGGCAGACAGGAAGAGACCAACAAAATCAGTTCCGCTACTGGAATAATCATGATAATCCTTATGTTACTTTATATGATAATACCAATAGCTTTAATAAGAACAGGATTATTGGAAACGCTTCCCTTAAATACCAGATCACTCCTCAATGGAGCGCAATGATACGTACCGGAACAGATTATTATGCTGACAACCGTGAAGGCCACCGTGCTTTTACAACAGTTCGTTTTCCAAGCGGTGGTTTTAGAACAGATGATGTTCAGTATTTTGAAAATAATACAGATGCACTTATTAGCTATTCTAAAAAGAAAAGTAATTTGTTTAATGCAAGCGCTTCAATTGGGGGTAATAGGTTTATGCAAAATATAACTTATACAAGAGATATTTCAAATGCATTAATAACTCCGGGATTGTATAATTTTTCCAATGCACAAAACCAACTTCCTACGTTATACCAAAAGTTTGATAAAATAATATATAGCCTGTATGGCTTTGCAGATTTTGATTATATGAACTTGTTGTTTTTAAATGTTACAGGAAGAAATGATCATTCAAGTACGCTGCCTCCAGGTAAAAATTCATACTTCTATCCTTCAGCATCTTTAAGCGGAATTATATCAGACATGGTACATCTTCCATCTGCTGTTTCCTTCCTGAAACTAAGAGTTTCGGCTGCACAAGTTGGTCGCGATGCTGATCCTTATTCTATTAATAATACTTATGTAACCAATACGCCTTTTGGAACCTATCCACTTACAGCGGGCAATAACGTGTTAGCTAATAATAGCCTAAAACCCTCCTCAACAAATACTATGGAGGCTGGTATAGAAATAAGATTTTTAGATGACAGGATTGGTTTGGATGCAACCGTTTATAAATCCAAAACAAAAGATGAAGTAGTGCAGTTGCCTATTCCTGTTTCTTCAGGATATACCAATGCTTATGTTAATGGCGGAAAAATTGATAATTCAGGAATAGAGGTGATGCTTTCACTAACGCCTTTCCGGTCTAAAAAATTAGATGGTTTCAATTGGGATATGAACTTTAATTTCAGCCATAATATTGGCAAAGTAGTTTCATTACCTGATGGCATTAATACTTATGTCTATGCACAGGTTACTCAATACGATCGTTACTATCGTGCCATCCAATATGATGCTAAAGTAGGACAGCGCCTTGGCAATATGTATGGTAATTCATTTGTAAGAGACCCACAGGGCAACATAGTTTATAAAAACGGAGTTCCCCAATTCACTTCCACTCAAAATACTTTATTGGGAAACTATAATCCTGATTTTGTATTGGCATGGTCTAACCAGCTTTCTTATAAAAATTTCAATCTAAACTTTCTTTTGGATTGGCACCAGGGAGGCAAATTTTACTCCTATACTGCTTTAGGAATTTTGGCAGGTGGTATGTCAGTAGAAACATTGCCTGGAAGAGAAACAGGAATTACAGGCGAAGGAGTGATGGATGACGGAACAGGAAAATATATTCCCAATGATGTGAAAGTATCTGC
>JBBPZF010000950.1:0-2765 GCA_038199105.1 Chitinophagales bacterium
ATTGATTTTTTATGTTGATTTTTATAAACGAAAGCTAACTAAAGTATGCTCTGCATCAAGGGATAAAATATTTTCTTCGGATTAGTTCCTTGTACAGAAGATGACCGGAGAGAACTTTATACCCAACGACAGATTACGATTGGACAGCTAATGCCTTTGATGCTAAAAGTCAAGCGCAAGGCAATATTATTTATGAGTTCTGCTTTTATAAAAAATAAATAATGAAAAAATATAATTATATATTTCTGATTTTTACTTTAATTTTTTCGCATTGCCATCAGTCCATGTTAGATGCTTCTCCTAACGATCCAAATGAAAATTTTAAAGATGAAAATTTTTCAGCATACTACTATTCTTTAAAGTTTTTTGAAGATTTCATTCCTTTGGATACATCTTTACAGGTTATAAAAAAATCTGATTTTTTTGAAAAAATTTTAAACGGGAATTCTGTGCCTGTAAAAATAGATTCTAATAGTTCAGTATATTATAAATTAGTGAGAGCAAATCCAACTGAGGATCAACTTATCTTAATTAAAGCCTTGGCTGACAGAGAATACACAAGTTATAAAATGGAAGGTATAACGCTGCCCAATTTCTTTTTTACCGATTTGGATGGAAAAAAATATACGAATAACAATACTTATGGAAAAATTTTAGTCCTTAAGTTATGGTTTATAGGTTGCGTTCCATGTGTTCAGGAATTCCCTGCTGTAAACAAAATAGCCGATCAGTATAAAAATAGAAAGGACATTCAATTTATAAGCCTGGCTTTCGACAAGAAAGAAGAATTAAAAAAGTTTTTAAAAAGCAATCCTTTGAAATATGCTACTATTCCCAATCAAAAAGATTATATAGTTGACTCCTTGAAAGCAACATCTTTTCCAACACATATTATTGTAAATAAAAAAGGCGAAATAGTGAAATTTGTAACCACTTACTCTGACATGGAAAAGATCTTAAAAAATGAAGCCTCTCAGTAGGATTAGGATTAAATGTGACCGGGATAATTTTTCAGATATTGAATCCGGTTTCCGGTATGTTTGACGCAGCCAATTTGGCCCAGGATCATCCGCAGGATTGAGAATTGCAGTTTCATTTTATTAATGTGTTATACCCCTATCTTTTCAATTTGTTTTTGAGCGCTCCGTTTAATAAATACTTTGTAAGTTATTTTGCGGAACGCTTATTTTTTTCTGCTATTTTTTTAAAAAATACTTTAGCGTCTATCTCTGATTCGTTGTGTCGTTTCAACACTTTTTAAATCAACAACATCTTGTAAAAGATTCAGATATTCTTTTTCAGGCACAATTGCAAATCGCTTTTTTTCTATTGTTATGGTTTGTGGTTTTATCATACCTGATCTTTCTTAAAATTAAAAAATTATTTATAAGGGGAATTAAAAATTAAGATCTGCAAGACAAAAAGAAAAGGAATTAAATAACTATCTCATTTCTATAAATTATGAAAGTCAGTAATTATATTTACGTTTTGAAAATGCTGTAATTCTTCGCTCTTAATTGCAGTACCGATCCGCAATATCATCTTATAAGACCCCTTTCCTGAATCCTTTATCGGTTCACTCTAATTAAAAAATCTAAAAGATGATAAAGAAAATTACCTGCCTGTTATTTGTTTTTTTATTCACCGGTTTTGCTTTTAATACTACATGCAGTGCGCAGAGTTCGATACTTGTTAATTTCGGAAGCAGCGCCTGTGACGGCAGCGGTGGCCCTGCTTTTTCTTTTATTAATAATCCCCTTGGCGCTTCGCCATCAGCGCTTACAACCTGTAGTTTGTCCAATCAATTGCCGGATATATTTGCCGTGTTTATTGCCTACAATCCAAAAAATAATAAAACTTATGTGGCAGATATAAGAAGCTTTGTAAATACTAAAATATGGGTGCTTGATATGGGTTTACCAACTAACATTACGTGCCCGGCCATCATAAATACAGCTCCTGATTATACTTATAGTTATGTATCTAATAATTTTGAATTTGACAACAATGGCGACCTGTGGTCTTTTTCAAATTATGATGTGCCAACCGGTGTATGCAATATGGATAAGTTCGATGTAACAAACGGCACTGTTATCAATACAAGGCCTGTGCAATTTCCGGCCGGTAATTTTCCTACCAGCATTACAAGCGGCGATCTTACTATTTTACCAAACGGCCGCATGTTTGCCACACTTGGCGGTGCGCCATCGAGGCTATACGAGATCACCAACTATAGCAGTACTACAACCAACGCAACAGCAACTTTCTTAACTGTTCTGCCGCGAAATTGCTATGGCATTGCTTATCTCAATGGTCAACTGGAAATTACCGGCTCTGATTTTTCGGGCAACTGTTATTATTTTGATTATAATATTGCAACTAACATTTTGGGTGCTGTAAAAAGTTTCCAGGTCGGGCAGCTGCCGATTGACAATACAAGTATTACCCCATCACTTGGCGTCACCATGCAATTGCTGAATGCAACGAAAATAAATCAAAACACTGCAGACCTTACCTATGAAATTTTTGTAAAAAGTTTGGGGAACGTTGCGCTTAATGGTATAAACGTGTCAGATGATCTTGCTACCGTATTTGGTGCAGGAAATATTTCTAATGTAAATGTGGCTTTTGTGCCGGGCGCCAATGCAGCAGGCCTTGTTTTAAATCCTGCTTTTAATGGAAATAGCAATACTGCGCTGTTAGCTGCGAATCAAAATCTTGTTAACCAGACGTATGCAAACACGAATTACTTTTTCAAACTTCGA
>JBBPZF010000951.1:0-10886 GCA_038199105.1 Chitinophagales bacterium
AAATACATTGCCCGCCCGAAGTATTGAATAATGAAATGTTTTTAATGGAAAAATAAGGTGATTAATATTATGAAAAATGTTTTTTTACTTTATTTTGTTTTTTTTCCCCACTTATTTGCAATAACAAAACAAAAGTATAGCTTTACAACTTATTCAAATTCCTGGGGCCATTTCCTAAATGTCCTGTTTGAATTTCCGATGCAACTTTTCCAATTTTTCCGGCTTATTTTTTTTGATGTGCTTAAGCAAAGTTTGCTTTGCGACGTGTATTGTTTAAATAAATCAAATTCGGTTACACCTCTTAATTTCGTTCCATGAGAAAAGTAATTTACTCTTCACTTTTGATTTGGCTTTCATTTTCAACCCTTCAACTTTCTGCCCAGCCGGGAGTATTAGATCCCTCGGATCCTGACATGATTTTCACGTCAGGCAATCAACCGCCTGCACCCACTTATGCAATTATGAGCAAGTGGGGGCATAGCAATGTATTAAACTGGAATCCATATTCTTACGGATACAGGTCTTATTATTTTAAGGGAATGGCCTTTAGGATTAAATTTCCTAAATCTTACCAGCACAACGTCGTTGATGGAAAAACTTATCCGATGCTGCTTTTTATGCATGGCCTTGGTGAATACGGGCCAATATATAACAATGAACTGCAGCTTTTACATGGTGGACAATTGCACGCACAGGCAGTTAACAACGGTACCTTCGATGGGTTTCTTTTATATCCGCAAAGTAATAGTGGTTATTTGCAGGCATATTTTCCTTCCATACTTGACTTAATGGACTCACTGGCAAAATATGTAAAGCTGGATATAGACAGGGTAACTTTAAGCGGGCTTTCTTCAGGCGGGCAAGCCTCATGGGACCTCTTACAAACAAACTCAGACAGGTTTGCTTCTATGATGCCAATAAGCGCAGCGAGGCAAGTTGACATACCTTTTATCCCAAGTTACATTACTATCCCAATTTGGCTATCCAACGGAGGGCTTGATAATGATCCAACACCACAAACAGCGACCGATGTGGTAAATACCTATAAGAATTTAGGGGGAAACATTAAGCAGTCTTTTTATCCATTAGGAGCGCATGGTATATGGACTAATTTTTGGAAAGAGCCGGGCTACTTTCCGGCACTTAATGCGGCGCATAAAGCAAACCCACTGGTTTACTTTCAGCATAACCAGTTTTGCCCTCTCGAAAATATAGATGCTAAGATGCAGTTGCAGCCAGGGTTTTATGCTTATCAATGGGATAAGAATGGCGTTGTTATTTCAGGAGCTACGACGGATACGTACGATGCAACTGCATACGGAACGTATCGTGCAAGATTTATGCGAACGTCCACTTCGCCATGGTCTGCCTGGTCGCCTGCACCGGTAGTCGTTTCTCAAAAGCAGCCAACAATTACTCCCCCAATACAGATAAATGGTTTGTTTAGCAATGTATTGCCAGCGCCGGATGGTTCAACAACAGTGCCTTTAGTAGTTCCAAACACTTTTGCAAGCTATGATTGGAGAAGAGTAAGTAATAATAGTCTTGTAAGTTCTGCAAATACTTATGACGCACCCGTTGGCCAGTATAAAGTGCAGGTTACAGAACCGTTTGGTTGCAGCAGCAGTTACTCTGCACCCTTTTCAGTGATTGCTGCGGCAGGTGTGAATGTTCCGGATAAAGCGACTGAAGTGTCGGCTATAGCTACTTCTAATACTACTGTACAGGTATATTGGAATAATAATCCCAATCCTATTTATAATGAAACCGGCTTTGAAGTTTACAAGTCTACAATAGCAGGTAGTGGCTATGCACTTGTAGGTAAGTTGCCTGCAGATGTACTTGATTTTTTCGATCAAAATTTATTGCCAAATACAACTTATTATTATGTAGTAAGAGCAGTTAACGACAACGGTGCCTCACCTGTTAGCAATGAAGCATCGGCAACCACAAGATCGGATACTCAAGCGCCCACAGCGCCTACCTACCTTTCAGTTACAGGAGTTACGCGTCATTCTGTTTCGATCAGGTGGAACGCTTCCACTGATGACGTTGGAATAAGTAAGTATGATATTTATGTAAATGGCCAAAAAGCATTTACGACAAATCTGACGGACTTTACCATAAATAATCTTGATTCCTTTCAAACATATTCATTTTATGTACGGGCAAGGGACTTTTCTGGGAACATATCCGTACCAAGTAACCAGGTAAGTGCACTTACCAAACTTGTAGGTATTAATTACAAGTACTATGAAGGTACATGGAGTACGCTGCCGGATTTTAATTCCTTGACTCCTGTGAAAAAAGGTTATAGTAATAATGTAGACATCTCCGTTAGGAACCAGAATATAAATTATGGAATTTTATGGGAAGGCGTGATAAAGATACCTGTAACGGGAACTTATAAATTTGAAACAGAATCTGATGATGGAAGCAAACTTTATATTGGTAATTATTCTGCCGGCGCTACTGCTTTAGTGAACAACGATGGAGTGCATGGCGTTGTTATTGCCGCCGGATCTATTACGTTAGCTGCAGGTGTCTATCCGATTGCTATAACATATTTTCAACAAAGCAGTGGGCAATCTATGAGTGTTTATTGGACGTGTGCGGCTGCCGGATTCCCAACACGCACGGCTATTCCTGATTCTTACTTCGGTGACACACTTACCAATCCATCTTTGGCACCTGTAATGTCTTCAAACCTTTTGGTTTCTGCGGTAAGTTATAATCGTGTGCATGTGACCTGGAACGACAATAGTAATAATGAAACCAGCTTCGAATTATATAGAAAAGCTGCCGCTGATTTAGATTATACAATGGTGGCGTTGCTTCCCGCAAATTCAGTGATGTATGATGATACAACCGTATTGGGCGCCACCACTTATTCTTATAAAATACAGCCTGTAAATCTTTACGGGCCGTCAGGTTTCAATCCTGCAGATATAGGCGGTGTTGAATATTCCTATTACCAGGGTATATGGAATAATCTTCCTGATTTCAGTGTATTAACTCCTCTTGCCCAGGGAAACCTGGCCAACTACTCAATCGCTTCTGCCTTACAGCCAAATTATTTTGCTTTTAAATTCGTTGCAAATATTAATATTGCCGTTACTGGTACCTATACTTTTTATACGGCATCAGATGATGGAAGTAAATTGTATTTAAATACCTTCGATGCAGCTGGTCTGGTGGTAAATAATGACTATGTGCAAGGCACTACTAAGAGGTCTGGCAGTGTAGTGCTGACAGCCGGAAGCCACCCGATATTTGTAACCTATTTTCAAAAAACCGGTGGGCAAACCCTTTTGGTTAGTTACAAAAGACCTGGTGATCCAACGGATATACCAATTCCTGATTCAGTTTTTATAAATAAAAATACTACAGTCACAACTCCTGCATTGCCTTCTGTACCTCTTGTTCCGAAATATTTAACCGCACAAGCGATAACACCATTCCAGATAAATGTTTCATTTAAAGACAGCTCTTCGCAAACAGGTTATGAAATTTACAGATCAGTAGGCTCGGCCAACAATTTTCATTTGTATAAGACTTTTAATTTTAAGGATAGCATTGTCAATTTTTCTGATAGTGGCTTGTATGCGAATACTGCCTATTATTATAAAGTGCGGGCAAATGGGGTTGGTGGATTTTCCGCTTACTCTGCACCAGTTTCAGCTACCACAGGCAATAACCCGCCGTTACTTACGTCTGTTGTAAATTTTGCAATGTACCATTCTGCGACGCAGTCTGTTGCCATAAAAGCTACCGATATTGATGGAGATAATCTTGTACTCAGTTTCCAGAACCTTCCATCATTTGCAACCTTTAGCAGCACAGGAAATGGTACCGGAAATCTAATCTTCACACCTGATGTTACTTCAAACGGCTTGTATAACATTACCGTTGTTGTTAATGACGGTCACGGGGGAAACGGAACTATGGCTTTTTCTGTCACGGTAAATAATAATCAAACCCCAACGATGTACCGCCTTCGCAATTTCACTGTTGATGAAGGGTCCACCCGTTTAATAACGATGACAGCGAGCGATCCTGACAGGCGTACTGTATTGAGATGGTCGCTTACTAATGGACCTTCGTTTCTTTCTATCAGGGTAACAAGTGATAATACTGCGATGTTGGTTTCTGCACCAGGATACGCTGATGCAGGTGTGTACCCTTTCACCATAACTGTAAGTGATGGAGCCGGAGGGGTTGTGTCTTCTACGGCTACGGTAACTGTTATCAATGTGGAAACAACAGTTAATGATGGTACTGCACCGATAATGCCTTCAAACCTTAAGGCAACGGCACTCCCTGATGGTTCTGTTAAGCTTTCGTGGACCGATATCGCATACAATGAATCTGCTTATTATATTTACCGGGCATTAACGGTGGGTGGTACTTATACGCTTCTTAATAATGGCGCATCGAATGCGAACGATACCGCTTACGTTGATAACTCGGCAGCAGGCAATACTTTGTATTATTATAAAATTGAGGCTACGAATAGTAATGGGAATTCAGGCAAAACGGCTCCGGTAAATGTTACTACTGCAAATAAATTACCCGTTGTACAAACCCTTAATAACCTGAAAATAAATTCCGGCAGTCAGGCAGTGATGAACATAACATCAACTGACGATGTAGGAGAAATATTGACATTAAATATTGCGGGACTTCCATCTTTTGCAACCGTAAACAGTTTGGGAAATGGATCGGCTAATATTTCTTTTCAGCCGCAATTAAGCGATGTAGGTACTTATAATAATATTACAGCACAGGTAAGCGACAATCACGGGGGTGTAACATCTAAGCAGTTTTCGGTTATGGTATTAGACAGCAGTTTCCGTTCTACTTATGTAAATTTCAGCTCTCTAGGGGGAAGCAGTGCGGCTGCGCCATGGAATAATTACCTGAATTTTCCATTTGCTAACCTTTCGCTCAATAACCTTCTTGATGCTTCTGGCGTTAACACAGGATATAGTGTAAAATTCCTGCAACAACTTACAGGGAATTTTACAACTGGTATGACAGCAAATAATAAAGGTATTTACCCGGACAGTGTATTGCTGACCTCGGTGTATTATTCATCTTCCGCAACTGCTCAATTAGAATTTGCGGGCCTGAACGTCAATAAAAAATACAACGTTGTAATTCTTAGCAGTTTTAATTCAGGCGATGATGCCACTGCTACATTTACGTCCGGCTCCCAGTCTGTAACATTGAATGGCATATATAATACAACCAGGACTGTTCAGCTGAACGGTCTGGTACCTAATGCTTCAGGCATAATTGATGTTTCTTTTACTAAATCTGCTTCAGCTATAAATTTAATGCTGAACGCCGCGGTACTGCAGGAATACAGTGGCACGCCTGTGCTAAGGCCGGCAGATTTATTCACGGAGAGTGTACTTGCTTCTAATAAAGTGAAGCTTACCTGGAGCGATAGAAGCTCTAATGAAACTAGTTTTGAGATTTGGCGCTCAACCTCTGCAAGTGGCACGTTTAGTTTGGTAACTACTACTCCTGCGAATACAACTACTTACACTGATAATGGTTTATCTTATGGTGCAAAATATTATTACGAGGTAAGGGCAGTGATGACCGGTATTTATAGTGCTTTTAGTAATACCTCTGGTACGAGTGTCGCGTCACAAACTGTTTATTTAAACTGGGATATCAATTATAATCAACCAGCTCCATGGAATAGTACGAACGCCCCGCCAAGTACGGGGACGAACTTCAGTAATCTTTTCGACACTGCGACGAATAGTACCGGCTATGAAATGCTGATCGTACAGGGCTTCAATGGTGAATTTTATGCAGGAGTTACAGGTGCTGGAATATTCCCCAGTAATGTAATGCAAAGTAATTATTGGACCGATGCGGCACAAACGAGCCAGGTAAAACTTACTAATCTGGACCAAAGAAAGAAATATAGGATTGGATGCTTTGGAAGCGCTACCTGGTATGGATTCTTTAATGGTAACTATACAATTAATGGTACTACATTATCAATAAATAGTCATGATAACAATTCCAAGGTGATCTATTTTGAAGATGTAAGTCCAAATAGTGATGGGGAAATTCTTCTCAATATTTCGCCTGATGCGGGTACACCGTATTGTTTTACAGCCGCAATAACTATTGAAAGTTATGACCCTGAATCAGGCATAGGCAGCGGGCCAATAGCCGGCAAACCAATATTGCAGCAACCAGTTGCTCAAAGTGATTACAGGAAGCCAAATGTTACTAACGACAACGAAGTGCTAATTACTAACGTAAAGGCTTATCCGAATCCGTTCATTAACAACCTAAAAGTAGATTTACAGATCTCCCCTAAAATAAAGCAAGTAGCTCTGTTACTTTTCGATGTAAATGGCCGTATGGTTTATACGAAAGTCCTTAGTTCAAATGAGGTTGCACAGGGCAATCAAACACTCGATCTATCAATGACAAAGGCTTTACCACCAGGAAATTATTTCCTAAAAGTGATTGGAGATGGTAAAGCCCAACAAACGATAAAGCTTGTAAAAGCCCGTTAGAAAAGCCATCACAACTAAAAAAATCCGGTATTTCCTTTACCGGATTTTTTTTGATTGTACATTTGTCGTTCCTCTTAAACAAATTGACTCTTAATGGATTTATTATATTTCTTAAAGGTTCTCTACAGAAGAAAATGGGTTATAATTTTTTTGACTTTTCTTGCGTTGCTGGCAGCTTTCATTTTTTTGCTTTTTAAAAAGCCGCTCTACGAATCATTGGCTCAGTACTCAACCGGTTTTACGGCTGATAGAGTGAAACTTACTGACGGATCTTCAATCGCAGACCTTTATACTGCAGATACTAAGTTTGATAATGTTATTGAAACATTTAAATCACCGAAGGTTGTAGGTATGATATCCTATAGGTTGCTCTTGCACGATCTTGAAAATCCTTCCCTGCCATACAGGCATCTTACGCCGAAGGAAAAGGGAAGCAATATTTACAAATCAGTGAATAGGGATGCCGCCATGCAGATTTTGCGAACTAAAATAAGCAAAGGTGAATTATTAAGATCTGATGATTCATCCGAAAAGAAGCTTTTAGAATACTTAAAGCTTTATAATTATGATTACAGCGGGCTAACTCAATACCTTTTTATTGTAAGGGTAGAAAAGACTGACTATCTGAATATCGTTTTCCGTTCAGAAAATCCTGAGCTTTCTGCGTGGGTAGTAAATGCAATGGGAAAAGAATTCATAAATTATTACCAGAACTTAAACTTACAACGAACAGAGGAAAATGTAGTAAGCATTAGAGCGCTTGAAAAACAGCAGGCAAATAAGGTAGACTCACTTAGCAATACTCTTTTAGTGGAAAAACAAAGCCAGGGAACTATTGATCCTGTAAGCAGGAGCACCAGTGCCATGGAAACTGTTAAAGACCTGGAAGGAAAACTGGCAGAAGAAAAAAGCAAATATGATGAGCACTTCAACAGGCTTCAATATCTGCAAAATAATCTTACGCAAAATCAATCATCTGCAGGCGCTTCAAGCAGCAATGCTGACGTAGTTAAACTTATTGATAAGCAGCACAAACTGGAAGCTGATCTTCTTGCTAAAGGTGGAAATGATGCCGATCTGCAACGACAAATCACACAGGTGCGCGGTGAAATTAATTCAAAGTCAACTGCCGGTTTATCTAAGGCAAAAGCAACACAAAATATTGCGGACTTGAAGGATAAAATAAATGAAGAGTCCGCATTGATGAAAGCTGCACAATCAACCATTACAGATTACAATAGTAAGATCAGGTATTACATGGGGCTTACCAATGTGAACCCCGGAAGTAACGTAAAAATTGATGTAATAAGGGCTAACCTTGACATGGAGCAAAAGCAACTTTCAAACATAAAAGATAAGCTCAACCAGGCTGAAGGCCTTTCGAAAGATGATCCAACTGCTAACTTTACTCAAACACTTTTAGGGCAACCTGCTGTAGAGCCCGAGCCTAAAAAAACCATAATAACCCTGGGCATTTCAGGCATGTCCATGTTTTTTCTCTCTTCCTTTATTTTTCTGTTTCTTGAAATATTTAATGCATCTATTAAAACGCCATACGGTTTTGAAAAATCCGTAAAACTGAAATTGATAAGTATCGTTAATACTGTAAAGCTTAAGAAGAGAAATGTTTCAGAAATAGTAATGAACGAGACTGATGTAGATGTAAATAGCTCCGAAGCACTATTTAAAAATAATATCCGAAAGCTGCGATACGAGGTAAGTGCAACTGGTATGAAAACGTTTCTATTTACCAGCACGCAACGCAGAACAGGGAAAAGCACGATCATGGAAGCGTTAGCCTATAGTTTGCTGCTTAATAAAAAGAAAGTCTTGCTCATAGACTTAAATATGCACAACAATACCCTTACCCAAAAATTTAATGCAAGTGTATTGATACAGGACATGGCAGAAAAACTGAATGGTAATTTGCCCCTGCTAATGCAAAATTCAACCAGCAATACTACCTATAAAGACCTTGATATTATTGGTTGCCGGGAGTCAAGTCTCACACCTTCTGAGGCGCTGTTCAAAATGGATATGAATGCATTGATAAAATCGCTTGAAGAAAAGTATGACTTTATATTTATAGAGAGCGCCGCCTTAAATAATTATGCCGATACCAAAGAACTTGTTCAATATTCAACCGGGGTTATTTCTGTTTTTTCAGCCGATAATGCAGTGGCTCAAACTGATAAGTCATCTATTCAGTATTTGCAAAGTCTCAGGGAAAAAAATCTTGGTGCAGTGTTGAATAATGTATTACCCGAAAATCTTAATTTCTGAGTTGTATCAAAACCCCCTCCATCACCCGGCAAAAAGACAATCATGGGTTGACTATGCAAAAGGGATAGCAATTATCCTTGTGCTTTACCGGCATGTGTTTGAGGGAATCAAAAACTCGGGTCTTAATGTTTCTCATTATATTTTTCTTGAAGAATGGAACATTGTTTTTTTTAGTTTCAGAATGCCGCTTTTTTTCATTGTTTCGGGCATTTTTGTTTCATCAAGTTTTGTAAAGAGAGGCATGGGGCAATTTATTAAAACAAAACTCAGCACAATTCTTTATCCATATTTTTTATGGGGTATTATTCAAATCACACTACAGCTTATTTTTTCTCCTTATGTAAATGGTAGCATTGATTTTTATGATTATCTTGATCTACTTTACTTACCAAGAGAAATAGAGCAGTTCTGGTATCTCTATGCATTGTTTAATGTTACCATCCTTTATGTACTTCTAAAATATGGCTTAGGAATAAAACCCATATACAATCTTATTCTCGGCTTGATTATGTTTTTAATGTCTGCTTATTTCTACCGACACAATATTATTCTTGGCTTCGTAAGCGACATTCTTCATTATTATATATTTATAGCTTTAGGCGACGTGCTTGCAAAATTTATAAGGGATAAAAATAATGTGAAGATTTTCGAATCATGGCGTTTGTTTTTTATTTTGATTGTACCCTTTCTGGTATCTCAAATATATTTTTTATACGTCAACATACAATACCCAGGCACAAAGTATCAATATGTAGAATATTTCGATCCGCTGGTATTTCTGCCAATTGCTATGATTGGTTGTGCTTTTGTTATTAGCGGTTCATTTATTTTGCAAAAAAATTCAAATGCAAGATGGCTGGAGGTTTTAGGGCGGCATTCACTGTATATCTATGTCGCACATGTGATAGTCGTTGCCAGCTTGCGCACATTGTTAACAAGGGTATTTAATATTTATTCTGTGCCGGTCTTGCTGCTCTCGGGCATTATTATGGGATTATTAGTTCCTGTATTGTTATACAAATTTGCCGTTCGAGTCAATATGCCGTGGATTTTTACGTTACAGAATAGAAAACAAATATTTGTAAATATTCCGGTGGCTGATAGTGGGGAAAAGAAAGAGCCTGTCGTCAATGAATAGTTATAATTTAAAAAAGTGTTGCTCTTTTCTATTTGAAGAAATGTGCAGGACAAAACCTAATTTATAAAAACATCTTTCAAAAAAATTAAAGACTGCGGTGCAAACAGAACATCATTTAAAAGATAATAAATCGCTAAAGCCGGGTTTATACAACGGCCTGCAAAAGGTGATGATACCGATCTTTGGAGTCTTAAGTACCATGCTGCTTGCGCATAAAGCGTTGTCAAAGCCTGAAATGGGTGTATGGTCTCTTTTTTTAGTGCTCACTTCTTTTGTAGAGCTTTTCAGGCAGGGCCTTGTAAAAACTTCATTGATAAAATATATAAACCACAGCAAAGAAAACGAGCACAGTGCTGTCATGTCCGCAGCCTTCTTTTTAAATGTATTAGTTACATTAATTCTCTGTGTTGTTTTGTTTTTTTGCTCCCACCAAATCGCATCCCTGGTGAATGCGCCGCTGCTGGAGCCAATGCTTTATATTTTTATAATAGGAATGTTCTTTCTTATTCCTTTTTCACATTTTGAATGGATCATGTATGGTAAGTCAATGTTCAAAGATCTTTTTTGGACGTATCTCGTAAGGCAGGGAATTACCTTGCTGGTAATCTTTCTCTACTATGTTATTCATGGTTCATTATCATTGAGCATGCTCGTTATCATTTATTCCGGTGGTATATGTATGGGAGCTATATCGGGGTTTATTTTTGTAAAAAGATTTTTGATTTTTCGCTTCATACGTTCTGGTATATGGATAAAAAAATTATGGCATTTTGGTAAATATGTTTTTGGGTCAAATGTGAGTACACTCGTTTTTAGAAACGTTGATCAGTTCATGATTTCAAATATTCTTTCAAATACGGCGTATGTTGCCTCACAAAGTATATCGCTTCGCATTGTAAACCTTGCTGATATTC
>JBBPZF010000952.1:0-12168 GCA_038199105.1 Chitinophagales bacterium
CACCACTATTATACCGCCAATATCTCTAAGACGAAGCTGGCGGGAAATCTCTATGGCCGCTTCCAGGTTAGTTTCCAAAGCATTTTGCTCCTGGTTATTACCTACACTTTTGTAGCCGCTGTTTACGTCTATTACATGCAAAGCTTCCGTGTGTTCTATTATAAGATAAGCGCCGCTCGGCAGGTTAACCGTTTTACCAAAAGAAGCTTTTACCTGGCGTGTAATTCCATAACTCTCAAAGATGGGCGAACCATTGCTGTGAAAAGAAAGTATATCCGTTTTTTCAGGCGCAATTCTTTGCAGGTAAGTTTTTGTATCGTTAAAAATATTCTTGTCGTTTACCACTATTTTATTAAAATCTTCAGTCAACAGATCACGAAGAATGCTGTTGGTCTTGCCTTCCTCGCTCATGATTTTACAGGGAGCTGCGGCGCTCTGTAAATTCTTTTGAATATTCCTCCAGGTATTGATAAGTGAAAGTAAATCTTCGTGAAGTTCGGCAGTATGTTTTCCTTCTGCGGCGGTGCGTACGATTACACCAAAGTTTTTTGGCTTTATAGCCTCAACTATTTTATGCAACCTTTTCCTTTCTTCTGAAGAATGAATTTTACGGGATACCGCAATAATATCATTAAAGGGCGTAAGTACGACAAATCTTCCAGGCAAAGAAAGTTCGCAACTGAGGCGCGGCCCTTTTGCCGCGATGGGTTCCTTTAATATTTGAACTAAAATATTCGGCTTGCCGCTTAAAACTTCGGTTATCTTACCGGTTTTTACGATTTCGGGTTCTATAGTAGAAGTGGAGAAATCGAACCCTGTTTCACTCTTATCGTTTATCGCAAGATTGGTAAACTTTAATATGGAACGGACAAATGGGCTTAGATCTGTGTAATGTAAGAATGCATCTTTTTCAAAGCCTACATCTACAAACGCAGCATTAAGACCAGGAATCAATTTTTTTACTTTCCCTAAGTACAAATCTCCTACTGCAAAGCTTGCATTTGCATTTTCATTATGCAATTCAACAAGCTTTTTATCCTCAAGTAAGGCTATTTCCACCGCCTGCGGGGCAGCGTTTATAATAAGTTCCTTATTCAACTCAAAATCTTTAAATTAATTTCTTAATTACACAGAAGGAATAAAAATGATCCCAATAGATATCGGGACCACACAATAGGGTATAGTGAAGTAAAAATTACTTCTTCTTATGACGATTTTTTCTAAGGCGTTTCTTTCGCTTATGAGTGGCGATTTTATGACGCTTTCTTTTTTTACCGCAAGGCATAGTTGAGTATTTTTTTAATAATTTATAAATTTTACAAACAGGACATTTGCCTGTTTGTAATTGTTGCATTTTTTCGCCCGTCGCTAGTTAGGGATTGTTTAATGCCCGTATTCTTTCATCTACTTCTTTACTGTAGGCAGGATTATTAACCAGGTGTTTGCTTTGCTCATACCATTTTACCGCATTTTGCTTATCACCCGTGGCAGCGTAAGCATCTGCCAGCCATGATACAGCTTCAAGATTATGCGGATCGAAGTCAACCACTTTCTTTAACCTGTCAACTGCTTTATCATTTTGTCCTGATATGACGGCGCCAATACCAAGCACCATTTGCGCCTGCATATTGTTGGAATCTTTACGCACAACCTGGAGTAATTGCTGTATTCCCTTCATGGTTTGCTGCGGATCGCCAATCATTCCCTGCCCGTAAACATAACAACTTCCTAAACCTACTTTCAGGTCGTCATTGTCAGGATCAAGTTGTAAAGCTTTTTCAAATAGAGACGCTGCCGTCTCTGCTTCCCACCCTTTTATCGCCACATTGTCCTCCCGCCGCATGTTCTCTAAAATTAAGCGGGCAGCAAAGGTGAGGTTTTTTTCCGAATTATCCAATTTGGCAGCCTCGCTAAGATAATAGGCATAAGGCACAAAAATTTTCGCGGAGTCCTTCCAAAAATTTGCAAGATTATTATATTGATTGCCTTCCTGCTTTTTTAAGTCGCCGCGTGTAATATTATTCTCCAGGTTAGATATATACACGATTTGCGAAGGAGAAAGCTTTTGCTTTGCAGTGGCTATTTGTTCCCGGATATTAAAAGCGGGTGAAGCCATGGCAGTATGCGGCGTTTCGGTTTTTTGCGTTTCAATTTTACCAAAAAAGAAAAGGACGAATAATAAGATGAGCCCCGCTACAGTTAAATAAATTCTCTTGTTCAAAGTCTTATAAGGATATTTTTTTCAGTTTGCGAAGTTAAGACTATTCAGACTTCGGCGGACTGTTTTTAATATCCTGAACGAACTCTTTTGCGGGTTTAAAGGCCGGGATATAATGCTCGGGGATTTCTACGGCGATATTCTTTTTAATGTTGCGGCCTATTTTCGCGGCCCGCTTTTTAGTTATAAAGCTGCCGAAGCCTCTTATGTAAATATTTTCTCCCTGGCCGAGTGATGCTTTTACTTCAGTAAATAATGCCTCTAATGTTACCAGAACATCCACCTTGGGGATACCTGTTTTTTCGGCAATCTTATTAATAAGGTCTGCTTTTCTCATTTTGCTGTTTTTAAATATTATAAATAAAAATGTCTAAACGAAAATGCTTAACCAGGTTCTTACAAATTTAATAAATCTTTATTTTAAATTCATTCTGAATAATTTACATTTCATTTTTGATTTCTTAATGTAAAATATAAGCACCGGGCTGCCGATGAATAATAAAAAGTTTTTTACCAAAGCTTTACTTAAATGGAATTGCAACGATAATAAAAGAGAAATGCCCTGGAAAGGTGAAAAAGACCCCTATAAGATATGGATAAGCGAAATCATTTTGCAGCAAACAAGGGTGCAGCAGGGACTTGCTTATTACCAAAGATTTATAGAAGCATTTCCTGATGCTCAAAGCCTGGCTGCCTCTCCTGAACAAAAAGTTTTTAAATTGTGGGAAGGCCTTGGCTATTATTCGCGATGCCGCAACCTGATTGCCTCGGCTAAATTTATTGCCAGCGAACTTAATGGAAAGTTCCCTGAGAATTACTCAGATATTCTTGCTTTAAAAGGAGTGGGTGATTACACGGCGTCTGCCATTGCCTCTTTTGCTTACAACCAACCTCATGCTGTGTTGGATGGTAATGTCTTCAGGGTTTTATCAAGATTTTTTGGCCTGGAAACCCCTGTTGATACAAATGCCGGAAAGAAGCTCTATTCCCTTCTTGCGGGCGAACTTCTTGATAGAAAGAATCCAGGTATTTACAACCAGGGCATTATGGATTTTGGAGCAGTGATTTGCAAACCGGCGCAGCCACTGTGTGACACATGTCCTTTGCAGTTAAAGTGCATAGCCTTCAATAAACAACTGGTAAATACACTGCCAGTTAAAGAAAAAAGCATCAAGCGAAGAGAACGCTTTTTTAATTATTTAATAGTTAACTATGCCGGATCATTTTATGTACGCAAAAGGTCCGCGAAAGATATATGGCAGGGCCTGTATGAGTTTATTCTGCTGGAAACAGGGCATATATTAACCGATGCAGATTTATTAAAAACGAAATTGTTTGTTTCCCTTTTTAATAAAAAGAAATATTCCATAACGGGCGTGTCTAATGCTTACAAGCAACAACTCACTCATCAAACAATCTACGGAAAATTTTTTCACATCAAAATAAACTCGCCATTAAAGTCTAAAAACGACCTGCTTCTTGTGACAAAAGAGCAAATCAACCACTTGCCTTTTCCTAAATTTATCGCTGCATATTTGATAGATTAAAATGTATCTTTAAATTCGTTTAACCGTGATTTTTTAATTCAGAAAAGATTTTTTATGCGAGGCGTAAACAGGGTAGTTCTTATTGGTAACCTGGGAAAAGATCCGGAAATTCAATACCTCGAAGGTAACATCCCGGTGGCTAAATTTCCGCTGGCAACAACGGAAACTTACAAGGATAAAATGGGAAAATTGATTTCTCAAACAGAATGGCATAACATAATTTTATGGCGTGGGCTTGCTGAACTTTCACAAAAATACCTGCATAAGAGCAGCCTTGTGTATATAGAAGGAAGATTGAAAACAAAGTATTGGGAAGATAGAGATCACAACAAAAAAGTACTCACAGAAATAATCGCGGACAATCTCATTATGCTGGATAAGCGCTCTGATAGTCTCCAGGCTGGAGCTGAAAATGGCAGTGAAACAGACAGTGAAATTCCACCGATGGAGGAAGGATCAGAAAAATTACCCTTTTAAAATCAACGAACGGAAGCAGGAAAACATCCGTTCAAATGTCTAACTAAAATTTTTTGTTTTGGATTATCATTCGGCACATTTATACAGCCAGCATTTTATTAGATTGTTGGCGATTACCCCTGCTGCAACGACCATCCTCGTTTTTACCATCATTATTCTTTTTTTTATTTCGTTTTTAGTTGCCGGCTCCGAAGTCGCTTTTTTCTCTCTTACGCTCAAAGATATCAACATGCTCAAAACGCGGCAACAGCCTTCGTTTAAGCGGATAGTCACGCTGTTGGAAACGCCAAAAACTTTGCTCGCATCTATGCTTATTGCCAATAGTCTGGTAAACATTGGCATCATACTCATATCAAATACATTGATGGATAATTGGGTGGGAGCGCTTGGTGTGCATGGTATATTAGAGTTTCTTATAAAACTAGTGGTGGTTACTACTTTACTGGTTATGTTTGGCGAAGTGCTTCCTAAAGTGTGGGCTACGCATCATAAAATATGGTTTGCTTCTACAGCTTCGCTGCTTATCGAAGTCTTCAACAGTGTATTTTTCAAATTAAGTATCCGCCTCGTAAAGCTTAGCGATAAAATTGAAAGTAGCTTTAACTCTGGTTCGTCACGCATGGATGATAAACAGTTGGATTATGCGATTGACCTGTTACCTGATCACGAAGCCAACACGCAGGAAAAACAAATATTAAAAGGCATAAGAAAATTTGGTAACACAACCGTAAAACAGACAATGCGTACACGTCTTGACGTAAGTGGCCTCGAAATGAGTGCGTCTTTTATAGATTTAAAAAGCAAGGTGGAAGAGATGCATTATTCAAGATTCCCGGTGTATAAAAACAACCTTGATGAGATCACCGGGATACTTCATACAAAAGATATAATACCACATCTTGACGAAGAAAGATTTGATTGGCATAGCCTTATGCGGCCAGTGTTCTATGTACACGAGCAAAAATTAATCGAAGACATCCTGCAGGATTTCAGGAATAAGCGCATTCACCTTGCAGTAGTGGTTGACGAATTTGGCGGCACTTCAGGCATTATAACACTTGAGGATGTAATGGAAGAAATAATTGGGGATATACAGGATGAATTTGATGATGAGCAAAGCGCCAATAAAAAGCTTGACGATTTCAACTATATTTTTGAAGGAAAAACGATGATAAATGATGTTTGCAAAGCGCTGAAATTGCCGGCAGATACTTTTGATAAAATCCGTGGGGACAGTGATTCCCTTGCCGGGTTAGTGCTTGAAATTGCAGGTGAATTTCCACAAGTTAACGCTGCCGTTGTTTCTGGTCCTTATACCTTTGTGCCTCTTGCAATAAATAAAAACCGCATAGAAAAAGTAAAGGTTATTCTAAAATCTGCTACAGCTGAACAACCTGATTAATTTGAAAAAAGTATTTTTATTTAGCTCATCGCTACTATATCTCATTACTTTGTTGAGTTGCAATTCAACTTACACTTCAAAAAAAGAAGGTTACTATAAAATTGATTTTCCAAAAAGAGAATATATAAAATTTGATAATCCTTCTTTTCCTTATTCTTTTGAATATCCCGCGTATGCGCAAGTAGTAAGAGATTCCGCCTATTTTGACAGCAGCTTGCAAAATCCATATTGGATAAACATCAATTTTCCGATGTTTAACGGAAAAATATTTATAAGTTATAAAACGATTGGTGGCACATCAGTGTACAAAGTAAAATCCCCCACCGGTAGCTACAGAGATTCGGTTGGTAAAAATACTTTTGCAAACATGGTGACCGATTCCTACAACCTTACTTATAAAAATGATATAAAAGCTTATTCTATTGAAGACAGTGTAATGCACACACCAAACAACATTACCGGCATATTCTTTCGCCTTTCGGGAAGTGTGGCTACTGCAAAACAATTTTTTTTATCGGATACTGTTCATAATTTTTTAAGAGGCGCTTTATATTTTGATGCCACACCAAATGAGGATTCTCTTCGTCCAGTAAATGCGTTTCTACAGGCAGACATGATGCACCTTATTAATACACTGAAATGGAAATAAGGCCCCATCCCAACCCTTCCCCGAAGGGAAAGGACAATATTTAGATTACGTGCTTGTTCCCCTTCGGGGTTAGGGGCGTACTTTTGCCAAAATGATCGCGATAGACGATATTCTTATAAGTGATGAGGTAATTGAAGCGCAATTTGTGTGTGACCTTGAGAAATGTAAAGGAGGTTGCTGTGTAGACGGTGATGCGGGTGCTCCTTTGGAAAATGAAGAACTAAAAGAAATTGAAAGGGCTTATGATGCAGTACTGCCCTACCTTACAGAAGAGTCAAAAAAAGAACTTAGCCGCCAGGGATTATATACCTACGACCAGGAATTTGGCTGGGTTACGCCTACCATTTCATCAGGCATGTGTGCTTACGGAATAATAGACAAATCAGGCATTGTAAAATGCGGAATAGAGCAGGCTTATAATGATGGCAAGGTAGGTTGGAGAAAACCTATCAGTTGCCATCTTTTCCCTATAAAAATTAAAAAAAGCAAATCGGGCAAAGCAGATCTTGTAAACTACGAACCACGGGAAGATCTTTGTAAAGCCGCCTGCAAGCTGGGTAAAAAGCTTAAAGTGCCCGTGCACATTTTTTTAAAAGATGCATTGGTAAGAAAATACGGTGAAGAATTTTATAAAACCCTATGCGCTACTGCAGATTATCGCGCATCCAAATAATTGCCTTTACCTTTGAGTTCCTTTATGAAAAAAATTTCCCCGTTCTTCATTTTATTTTTCTGCACACTCATCTATTCCTGTTCGGTTAACAAAGCAAAGATTGATAATGGCCTGAAAAAATATTTTGACTCCGCCCATGTTGATGGCTGCTTCGCCATTTTAGATAATTCTTCTGGTGAGATTACAGTTTACAACATGAGGCTGGACACTCAAAGAGTATTGCCTGCCTCAACATTTAAAATAATAAATTCTCTTATTGGCCTGGAAACGGGAAAGATTACTGACGAGAAAATGGTAATAAAATGGGATAGCGTAAAAAGGTCGAATGATGACTGGAACAAAGATCTTACCATGGAAGAAGCATTTAAAGTTTCGGCGGTCCCCTATTACCAGGAAGTTGCACGTCGCATAGGCAGAGACACAATGCAGCATTGGATAGACACGCTTGGGTATGGTAACAAAAACATCAGCGGTCCGATAGATTCTTTCTGGCTAAACAATACGCTAAAGATTTCTCCGGATGAACAGCTTGGCCTTGTAAAAAGACTGTACTTTGACAGGCTGCCTTTTGAAAAAAGAACACAACAAATAGTGCGCGATGTAATGTTACAGGAGGATAATACGTTGTATAAACTAAGCTACAAAACAGGATGGGGTTTTGATGAAGACAATCATGCCGTAGGCTGGCTGGTAGGTTGGATTGAAGAGAACCGTCATGTTTATTTTATTGTAACGCTGATAAAATCTCCCGATAAAAATGTTGATATGAAAACGGTAAGACTGAACATTACAAAAGGAATTTTAAAAGAGATGGGATTTTTTAAAGGTGAGCGGTAGAGACGCAATGCATTGCGTCTCTACGCAACATTAACATTTTTCAATAATCAATGGTTAATAATTTAGCGGCGAAAAATGTTGCACTTTCAATACATAGAATATCTTATTGCGCTGGCCGCTGTGCCGGTCGTAATCATGTTATATTTTTTTTTAGTGCGCTGGAAAAAAAATGCGGCGAAAAAAATAGGTGATCCAAAATTAGTAAGGCAGTTAACCGTTAATTTTTCTTCTAAAAAATTTCTATTAAAATTTATTTTATTCACCACTGCTTTTGCGCTTTGTGCTATTGCTGTTGCCGGGCTTGTAATACCTGATGGTTCACAAAAAATAAACAGGCGGGGAATAGATATCATGTTTGCATTGGATGTAAGTAAAAGTATGCTGGCACAGGACATTAAACCCAACCGGCTTGAACGTGCAAAGCAGGTAATTACGCGGATAATCAATAAATCGCCTGATGACAGGATTGGGCTGATTGTATTTGCGGGCCGTGCATATCTTCAAATGCCAATGACTATAGATCATGCGGCGGCAAAGATGTATCTCTCGTCGGCTTCGCCGGATGATATTCCTACGCAGGGAACCGTTATAAGCCAGGCACTGAAAATGTGCGGCGCTGCATTCAATCCAAAGGATAAAACTTACAAGGCAGTCGTTTTGCTAAGCGATGGGGAAGATCATGATAAAGATGCGCTGAAAGTAGTGAAGCAACTTACGGGTGATGGCATAATAGTGAACACAATTGGTTTTGGATCTACGCAGGGTGCGCCAATTATGGACCCTGAAACAAATACTTATAAAACTGATGATAAAGGCAATATGGTTATTTCAAAGCTGAATGAAGAAGAGCTAAGCAATATCGCGACTAAAGGCAATGGGATATATCAACACTATAGTTCTACCGATGAAGTGGCTGCTAATATTGAAAGGAAATTAGCAGGCATCGGTGAAACTACTATTAGCGATAAATCTTTTGAATCATTACGCCAGTTTTTTCAATATGTCTTAGCACTTGCTCTCTTACTTTTAGTTATCGAGTTATTTATATCTGAGAAAAAAAAGATGGTAAAAAAAGTTACGGTTACCGGCCTTTCAATATTTATTTTATGCAGTACTTCATTTGCCCAAAGTGCGAAGAATGAAATTGCGAAAGGCAATGAGGCTTATAAGAATAATGAATATGATAAAGCAGAGAATTTGTATAAGGAGGCGCAGAAACTTGATGAAAAAAATACGACTGCAAGTTATAATATAGGTAATACGCTTTATCGCAAAGAAAATCTTGACGAGGCGGTAAACTCTTACAACAATACAATTAAAAACAGTACCGAGAACAATACAAAACAAAAAGCGTTTTACAATAAAGGCGTTGCCTATCAAAAGGCAAACAAATTACCTGAGTGTATTGTTGCTTATAAAAATGCATTGTTGCTAAATCCCGCTGATGAAGATGCAAGGCAAAATCTTCAGCGGGCATTGATGGAACAAAAAAAGAAAGAGAATAAAAAAGATAACAAGGATAAAAAACAAGATCCTAAAAAGGATCAGAAAAAAGATCAGCAGAAAAAAGATTCGGAACCGAAGCCACAGCCTTCAAAAATTTCAAAGCAGGATGCGGAAGAAAAACTTAAATCTCTTTTAGAAAAAGAAAAGGCGTTGCAGGATAAGTTACATAAAATGAAAGGTGCGGAGCCTTCTAATACACCAGAAAAGGATTGGTGATAAATAAGTCAGGTTAAATTCCTTAATATAACTACCCTCCTTTTAATAGTATTTTTGTTAATAAATTTTTACACAAATGGAACTTTATGCTGAGTCTTTAACTGAATACAAAAGATTGGCAACACGTGAAGTAAGGGTTGGCGATTTGCTGCTAGGAAATTTTAATCCCATCAGGATACAAACAATGACGACAACGGATACGATGGATACAAAAGCAACCGTTGAGCAAAGTATCCGTTGTATAGAAGCAGGCTCAGAGTTAATAAGGATTACCGCTCCTTCAAAGAGAGAAGCCGAGAATTTATTCAATATAAAAAATGAGCTTCGCAAAAGAGGCTACGCCATACCGTTAGTTGCCGACATTCACTTTACACCAAATGCTGCGGAGATTGCTGCACGCATAGTAGAAAAGGTAAGAGTGAACCCGGGCAATTATGTTGATAAGAAAAAATTTGAGCTAATAGAATATTCTAATGCAGATTACATCGAAGAGATTGAAAGGATAACGACACGATTTACACCGTTGATAAAAATCTGTAAAGAATATGGAACTGCAATGCGCATCGGCACCAATCATGGGTCGCTGAGTGACAGGATCATGAGCCGCTATGGCGACACAGCAAATGGAATGGTAGAAAGTGCAATGGAGTTTTTGCGCATAGCCCGCAGCGAAGATTATCACAACATCGTGTTGAGTATGAAGAGCAGCAACCCGCAGGTGATGATAGAGGCTTACCGGCTGCTTATCAATCACATGATGAACGAATTCAACGAATGTTATCCTTTACATCTGGGTGTAACAGAAGCAGGCGATGGAGAAGACGGAAGAATAAAATCTGCGATAGGAATTGGGGCATTACTGGAAGATGGAATTGGGGACACCATAAGGGTTTCACTAACCGAAGATCCAGAGTTTGAAATACCTGTTTGCAAAGACCTGGTAAAGCGTTATGCGGATATCCCGCAACACCGGGCCGGTAATCGTTTACCTGCAATAAATAAACTTCCATACAATCCTTTTGAGTTTAAAAGAAAAGAAACTTTTGAGATAAGTAATATTGGCGGTTCCCACGTACCTGTTGTTATTGCAGACTTTAGCAAAATAGAATCAATTCAACCAGAAGAACTTGTTTCGATTGGCTATACTTACAATGCACCAACCGATAAATGGTTGATAGGCGATGCAGCGGCAGATTATATTTTTTGCCAAAATGAATTGAGCTTTGAACTGCCCGGAACTTTAAAGGTTATCCTGCCCTATCAGGCATGGCTATACGCTAAATACAAACAAAAATATTTTCCCATTTTAGATGATCAACAATATCTTGTTGATACAACTGGACTATCATTGATAATGAATTTTGTGATGGTTGATTGTTATAGCGAAGGATATCCCGACACAAATCTTGATCAATTATTTTCAAAAATAAAAGCCGATAAAACAGCGGTATTATGCCTCAGCTCTACTAACAGGAACAGCATGCAAAGCATTCGCAGAATGTTTATTGAACTGCTGAACAACGAAGTGAAAAATCCTGTGATAATAATTTGCGACAGCAACCACTCCACATTAGATGAAAGCCTTATTCATTATGCAGTAGAAACAGGTGCACTGCTTATTGATGGATTCTCTGCTGGCATTTGTCTCGGGCATCATTATGGAAATAAAACTATCAAACCTCAGCCTAAATTATTAAACAGCATCGCATTCGGAATCCTGCAGGCAACACGCACAAGAATTTCAAAAACAGAATATATAAGTTGTCCCAGTTGCGGAAGAACGCTATTTGATTTGCAGGAAACTACCGCAAAGATTAGGGCAGTTACTAATCATTTGAAAGGGGTTAAAATTGCCATTATGGGTTGTATTGTAAATGGCCCCGGCGAAATGGCCGATGCGGACTTTGGCTATGTAGGAAGCGGACCTGGAAAAATAACTTTATACAAAGGCAAAGATGTAGTGAAAAGAAATGTTGCCAGTGAAGTGGCTGTTGATGAGCTGATAAATTTATTGAAGGAAAATGAAGCGTGGGTGGAAATATAATTTTTTAGAAAATAAAATCTTATTCCTAAAACCTCCTAATTTCTCCAAATTTAGGAGGTTTGTTTTTTATCACTAATTTGAGTAATCAATTAAACATTCTTCAAAACTCTTGACATACATGAAAACAGATTTTTTAGTGATCGGCAGCGGTATTGCTGGATTAACTTATGCCTTAAAGGTTGCGCAGGATTGCCCGGATAAAACTATTACTATTCTTACGAAAACAGTAAGTGACGAAACGAATACAAAGTATGCCCAGGGCGGCGTTGCAGGCGTTACAAATTTTGATAATGACAGCTTCGCAAAACACATAGAGGACACGTTGATTGCAGGCGATGGCTTATGCGACCCTAAAATAGTTGAGATAGTAGTAACAGAAGGCGTAGAGAGAATTCGTGAAATAATAAATTGGGGGGCTCATTTTGATAAAGAACATTCAGGTGAATATGCGCTCGGCAAAGAAGGTGGACATAGCGAGTTTCGCATCCTTCATCATAAAGACATAACCGGGAAAGAAATAGAAGATACATTACTCGCGGCTATTGAGAGTAAGCCCAATATTAATTTAATAAGCCACTGTTTTGTTATTGATATTATTA
>JBBPZF010000953.1:0-3921 GCA_038199105.1 Chitinophagales bacterium
TAGGAATTAGCCCGGCTCATTTTCCTAAATCTTCTTCCGGCTTTTATTCTCAACTTTAAAACAAAATCTCTTCCTGTTCGCCTCTTTAAATACATGGAGGATGCATTCATCATAGAAAATAAAATGGCAACCGGGCAAACAAATATTATTACTCAGGTTATAAAAGATTATAGCAGGCGGTTGCTCGGATTTATAAAGCAACGCGTAGCTATTGATGAGGATGCTGAAGACATTTTACAGGATGTATTTTACCAGTTAGCAGATAGTGCCGAACCCATAGAGCAGGTGGGTAGCTGGCTATTTACCGTGGCAAGAAATAAAATCACTGATATGTACCGCAAGAAAAAACTTCCGCTGGCTGATGATGTATTTGCACAATCAGGCGATGGGGAAGAAACTTTCGACTGGAAGGAAATGTTGCTCTCGCCTGGGGAAAATCCAGAGACAGAATACCTGAGAAGCCTCTTCTGGGAAGAATTGCAACAGGCGCTTGAAGAATTACCAGCAGAGCAAAGAGAAGTATTTATTCAAAATGAAGTTGATGATATTCCATTTAAAACTATTGCTGAAAAAACAGGTGTAAGTGTCGCGACGCTTATCAGCCGAAAGCGATATGCTGTTTTGCATTTAAGAGAACGGCTTTTATTATTGAAAGACGAACTGTTGAATTATTAAAGTTAGCAGCCTGCACCCCGGACCTCTTTACTCAAAGCTGGCAGCTCATTTATTAAAATAAAAAAGATGAAAATGAAAAGATTTAGGTTTCAAATAGTGCTAAAGTTTCTTGCTCTATTTATCGTGGCGATCGTACTGTTCGGTGGGGTTGTAATGGCTTTATGGAATGCGATTTTGCCCGCTGTACTTGGTGTGAAAGCGATCACTTTTCTGCAGGCGCTGGGTATATTAGCCTTGAGTAAAATATTGTTTGGAGGCTTTGGTAGAAGAGGTGGTTGGCAAGGTGGAAGAGGGCATCAGTGGCGGAATAACATGAAAGAAAAATGGTCGAAGATGACTCCGGAAGAACGTGAAAAATTTAAAGCCGAATGGAGCAATCGTTGTGGCCGCCGGTGGGGCCGGGAAGATCAAAAAGCCGATAACACATCGTCAGAAGAATGACCCGTTTCTTTAATTGTTATTAGAACCGCCTAATTATTTTGTGGTACTTAAATAATTTTTTAAAAATACCTGTTGCTCTTTTACGTTCGTCTCAAGGTCGCCTAATAATTTTTCCACATCTCCCGTATTAAGCGCCAATGCAGCTTTTGACAGGTTTACTTCTTTTAATTTATTATTGGCGTCAGTAACCTCTTTTAAAATTTTATCAAGCATAGCCTCGATTTCGCTACGCGGCCTTGCCGGCATAAACCGGCTATTCCTGTAGGCAAGAAAAGCTTTGAAGTTCCCGATTGCCATCTTAAAATCCTCAACCGCAGAATTGTATAAATCTGCATCCTTGTCCTGGTAAATGATTTCTTTCTCCATTCTCAGTTGCTTTAGCCTTGTAGCAACATTTGGAGTAGGAGAGCCATTTTTTTCAATGCGCAAAGACGCAGCATTGTATTGGTTCAACATGGGAATTTTTTCATTGGCATCAATGGAATCCTTGTAATTAAAATATGTTGTGCTATTACCTGCCTGGCTATAACCTTTTGAAAATTCATCATAAGTGAACGGGAAATTAATGAACTGGAACATGGGATCAAATGGCATGTGAGATTGAATAAATCCCGGTGGGGATACCTGGAAATAATTGGTAGTTGGCTGTGCTATGAAACCCGCATCCCAGGTGGGATCATATAAATACCAGTTGTTATTTAAAAAAACAGCGCTCCATGCATGGCCCGATTTGTCAACTGAACCATTGTAACGTGTGTACCCTTCGATGTTATAAGATCGTAGTCCGCACTTGATACAAATATCAGTAAATATAGCAGCGAAGTTTTCGCAAACACCTTTTTTCCTTGCAAGCGCCCACGTTACTTTTTCCTCATGGTCTTCGTTTAAAATTACGCGATGAAGATGGGCTGCGTCATACTTAATGTTGTTGGCAACCCAGGTATAAGCGGCACGTACTTTTTTGTCGTCCGTATTAAAATTGCTGTTGATGTATGCTGCAATATCAGCAGTACTATTGGTTTGGGAAGATGGTATGCTTAAAGCGATCCTGTCTGTTCGGGCATATTCATCCAGGCCTTGTGTTTTACCTGGTAAAGCATACAGTAAAATGAAAGATATGAGCGCCAGAAACTTCATACACTAAAGTTAGAATATGATTTTGAAAATGTAGCGTAAAATAGAATCGCTTCACTGACAGATTATATAACCTGATGATGCATTAACAAAAACTTACAATTCCTTTATTAATCCTTTGCCAACTTTTTATTTCTGATTTAAAGAACGGCTGTAAAACCCGAATCTACCTATAACATGAAAAAACATATTCTACTTATCCTTTCCATTTTAATTTCAGCTTTCTCCTTCGCCCAAACCACGTCTGCATTTGGCGTAAGAGCAGGCATGACTTATGCAGGTGTGAGGGGAGCCGCAGCTGATAATCTTACCAAGCTACTGGATCTTACCGGCGGCGCTATAAAGCCTTCAAACACTACCGGTTTTTTTGCAGGTGCTTATGCAAGTCTGCCATTAGGTGGTAATATTTCTCTTGAACCTGGTTTATATTATTCTCAAAAAGGTTACGAACTTACTGGTGCCCTTAATCTTAAAGGCGTTGATTTTCTTGGTGCCAGTGCAAAGGCAAAACTTCAATTGCAATACATTGATCTTCCTGTTTTGCTCAAAGCAAATTTTGGTGGATTACAATTGTTTGCTGGCCCTCAATTTTCTTACCTCGCTCATGCTGATCTGCGCACAACTGCAGGCGTATTGGGTATTAATCTTTTAAATAAAACTATTGATGCCACATCACAATTCAACCCCTGGGATGTAGCTGTAACGGGAGGTATAGGTTACCAGCTTATGAATGGCGTAAACCTTACCGCTTCCTATGATTATGGCTTATCAAAAATGGATGCCAACCAAAATGTAAAATCCTATAACAATGCCTTGAAACTCGGTGTTGGTATTAGTTTCTAAAAATATTGCTAACCTGTGGACCCTGATTGCCTGGCCGTAAGCCGGGCATTTTTTGTGCTATATCTATACTATTCTCTTGCTTATTCATTTGCCAAACAAACTTAATTTTTACCGCGGTATGCTTTGGCACGATTTATATAATAAATTATAAACGTTCGGCATGAGTAAAAAAGTTTTAAAAGAAGTCAGTCAAGGTACTAACGTTGAAGGGTACCTGAACAAAAGTAATTCGTCTCCGTTTCCGCAGGATATACAGCCAATGCTTGCGACACTTGTTGACAAAGCCACAGATGAACCCGGCTGGCTGTATGAAATAAAGTGGGACGGCTATCGTGCAATTGCTTATTTAAACAATTCATACGAAGACGCTTATTTACCGAAAGGAGAAGTGGATATACGCTCAAGAAACAATAAGTCTTTTAATGAAAAATTTTACCCGCTTTACCAGGTATTAAAAACGTGGAAAATAAATGCGGTGATTGATGGTGAATTAGCTGTGCTTAATGAAAAAGGCGTGGCCGACTTCAGCGGCCTGCAATCATGGCGCAGCGAGGCTGACGGGCAACTCGCTTTTTACGTTTTCGATATTTTATGGCTTAATGGTAAAGATGTAACTGGCTTACCGCTAACGGCCCGCAGGGAAATTCTTCGCTCCATAATACCGGGTATTCCACTAATAAAAATGAGTGAGAATTTTGATGAAACAGGCAGTTCTTTTTTTGAACTCGCCGGTAAGCTTGGCCTTGAAGGCATCATTGCAAAACGAGCTACCAGCATCTATTCTCCCGGCTTGCGTACAAGAGACTGGCTTAAAATAAAAACGCAGAA
>JBBPZF010000954.1:0-2831 GCA_038199105.1 Chitinophagales bacterium
TTCTATTTCAATGCGTTCATCAAAGGTTAAGCGAACATACTTTTTTGTCATCATACAAGCTAAGTTTTTAAGGCTTAGCGTTGCGTTAGATTATTGAACCGGCTGTCTGTATGGCACATAACGATAAGGCTTGGCGATGGGCTGGTATTTTATAATGTCCTGCCCGGAAACCGAACCCAATTGAAAAACCAAAGATGAAGTTAACAACTAAAGCTCAATTTATAACGTCGAGCTGGAACTGTTGCTGATATTGATTTGCAGCCGATTGTTATTCCTTCAGCCAGCCTATTGCCAAACCTATTGTTGTGCGTTCGGCATTACAATTTTTGGAAAGAGAGTGTTTTACTTGTGGTCTTAATATTAAGCTTTCCGCCAATTTCAAAACTATATTCTTGAGAACTACGAATATTGTCAACAAATAAAATTCCCCAAGATGTTTCACCAACTTTTGTCATTGACAAAACAGGAATTATTATTGATTGATTTGCACCTATTGAATAGTCATTTTTCCATATGTCGTTTGTTGGTGTATTTCCAACAAATGTTCCATTTGTCGTGCTGGTTGAAGTAAATGTAATGTTAACGTCTCCTTGAATTGAAGAGGGTTTAGTTGTGGTCAAACCTGATGCATTGTCTTTAACAAGTATCATTCTCCATTTACCGTCTATTGATGTAGGTATTGGGTCAACCAAATTCGTTTTTTTACAAGAAAATAGTGTCAAGCTAATTATGGCAATAAGAAAGAATATTTGTTTCATATGAAGCTGTTTAATGTTAATGACAATTTTTAAAGTCGGAACGTTGCACATGCTGACGCACAACGTTTTGCATTGCCGAAGGACAGAGATTCAAAGCTGGTCCTGCCCGGAACCAAAGCCAAATTGAAAATATGAAGTACTATTTAACAAACAAAAACTAAATTGAAACGGTCCAGCCCGGGGCCAAAGCTGATAGCGAACTGCAGTCAACGAAACAATGTCCAGCCCTGACTTTTGGCAATGCATTGTTGGCAGAAGTTGTGCGGTTAATATAAACTACTTTTTGAAGCCACAGCATAAATTACATTTGTCTCAATAGATTTAACATCATTAGATTTTATCCATTCAATGTTTTGATTCTTCACTCTTAATGAAGCATCTGTTCCTAATTTATCAACAGTCCATCGAAAACCTGAACCTAGTACTATTGTCCACCAATCTTCAGGTTTATGTAATAAATGAAAGTCATTTTCTGCAACAACGTCTACATTTTCTATTCCTGCAGAATGAAACAAACTTATAACCGACTGTATATCTGTTATTCTGTCCCAGGGATTAAATGAAGAATACAAGTCTGGACGTTCTTTTTTGATTTCCTTGCGCCATACATTATAAACCGGTGCAAAGAGATTAGGCCCCCACGTAGTTACAGCAAGCTTGCCTTTTGGCTTTAATAATCGCCAAAGTTCTTTGAGAAGCCCCTCCATATCGGATACGAAAAAAATTCCAAAGACACAGATAACAACATCAAAACCTTCATCCGGATAATTTAATTCGGTCATGTCCCCATAAAGAAATTGAATGTTGTGCAATTCAAGTTTAATTGCTTTTGTACGTCCTAATTTCAAAAGATTTTCTGCAATATCTACTGCAATTACGTTTCCCAATTCTCCAACAGTTATCGCTGCCGGCAATGCCGATGCGCCACTTCCACAAGCCACATCCAACACTGTCATTCCATTTTTTAGATGTAAACGATTGACAGTAGCAGTGCCATATTTATTCCAAAAAGAAAGTGATTCATTATCAAAAAAATCACATGCTGCATTATAAGTGGTCGCTGCTTTTGATTTTGCTGCATCTGTTATTTCTTTCATAATGAAATTTGAATTTGAATTTCTTAAAACAATTTCTGCCAACGATAGGGCTTGCTGCTGTGCTGGCATTTATATTGTTCAGCCCGAACGTTAGCCCAATTGAAAAACTAAAGACGAAGATATGTACAGAAGCTGAACAACGAAAGTCCTGCCCGAACTGTAGCTGATAGCATTACAAAAGATGATTACATGCAGGTCAGCCAGCATAGAAGCAAGCCAAATGTTAGCTGGCGTTTTTGGTCTTAATAAAAAAAGAAAGTCCATAAAAAAATACGGCTAAAAACAGCATGGATTTAAATGTGAAAATATTTTGTCTTTTTGTTACTTCAAATGGAAATATGACTTGTCTATTCTTTTCTAATTGGTAAATATCAAACCTCTTACCAAATCCTATGAATGCTTGCATTTGTGTCCGATAATAAATTTTTACTGTGTCACCAATATTTATTTCGTTCTCAATGTCAGCAAAGTTCTTATTATAAACGTCCATTAGCCTAAACTCTTGGTCAAAATTGTCAAGGCGTATTACCATTGGATAATGTTTGTATTGTGGTTTTGTCCCTTGAACAAAAACTACTTTCCTGTCGATTATATGTCCCTTTATAGAAAGCAAATCTTTAGGCGTCAAACTATATAGGTACAAATAACAAAACGCCATATACATAAACAACCCCGCAAAAACTCGTAAAATAATTTTTCTAAATTTCATTGGAAGTCTAAGTCTTGGTGTCCTGTCAGCAAATGCCAGCTAACGAACAGGGCTTGGCGAAGATGGGGAAATAGAATTCCGTCCGCCTGGAACCGCTGCTGATTGAAAAACTGATGATGAAGATAACAACAAAACGCCAAATAGCATTCCGTCAAGCTGGAACAAAAGCCCCATAGAATTACAAAAAGTTCATTGTTATTCCGTCCGCCCCACTTTTGCCAAACCCCTTGTTAGCTGTTGTTTTTTTTCGCTTTCAAGTAGTACAAA
>JBBPZF010000955.1:0-3690 GCA_038199105.1 Chitinophagales bacterium
CTTTGGGCGCAAGGACGGCATAATGTGTATCCGCCTTCGCAAGCTGTACCAAGACTGAAGCCCGAAAATTATTAATCAATCCCTTTGCACAATTCAGCTATAAACATTTATTTTCATAAGAAAAAATGAAACGTGGCAGGTTTGCTTACATAATTACTACTCAATACAACACGGTATTATACACTGGTGTAACATCGGCATTACGTGCAAGAATTTTTGAACATAGAACTAAGTTTTATCCAAAGAGTTTTACGGCAAAATATAATTGTAACAAAATTGTCTGGTATCAGTTTTTCCCGACCATAGAAGAAGCGATTGAAAAAGAGAAACAAATTAAAAGCAGGAAATAGGAAGGCGAAAGTGTCATTAATAAATAAATTGAACCCGACCTGGAAAGATTTATGGGATGATATTCAGGATTTATGACTTGCGAGCCCGTTCCAATCAAGGCGTTACACACGGCTCCCCCGTAACTTCATTGCGAGCCGACAACATTAAAACTTGAACTAAAAACAATTATCCGGCGGCGGGACAATCTCCTTGAGTAAGTTTGAACAAGGAGATTGCCACAAAGTTTTCGGAAAATATCTTTCAATTTCAAGCCCTGTACCCGAAAACTTTTCGCAAAGACGGGGCGCGGTGTGTATGGCGTTATACAAGAATAACTAAATTTCCAGTAAGGAATAAGTTATAAAATTTGAATACCAAATGGTAATCGTTTCTTTTAAACGACTGCGTTTCACAGATGATTTTTTTCAATTCTGTGGAAACCCCCGGGACATTCACAAATAAAAACCTGATAGGAAAACAAATTATATTCTAAATGCTGTATTTATTATTTCTGCTTGCTCCTGTGCATGAACTTTTGAGAACCCTGAGGCAGTAGCTGCACTTGGAGTCCTGCTGATTACACCATAATTTATAGATGTAAGATTCATGCGCAAAAATGATGCTGCGCCCATATTCAGCGGTTCTTCCTGCACCCAATACCAAATGGCCTTATTGTATTTTTCATATAAGTTCAGCAATTGTTTTTCAGGCAAAGGATATAACTGCTCCACTCTAATAATCGCGATATCACCTGTTTTATCCTTTTCCTTTTTCTCCAACAAGTCAAAGTAAATCTTACCGCTACAGAACAATACTTTGGAAATATTTTCCGGCTGTGTTACGGAAACATCATCAATGGTTTCTTTAAAACCGCCCGAGGTAAAATCTGTTATACTGCTATAACTTCCTGCATGCCTGAGGTTGGCTTTCGGAGAAAAATTAATTAAGGGCTTTCTGAAAGGCCAGGTAATTTGCCTCCTTAAACAGTGGAAAAAATTAGCGGCTGTCGTAACATTCGTAACGATAATATTTAACTCGGCACACATTTGCAAAAACCTTTCGATGCGCCCGCTGCTATGCTCCGGTCCCTGCCCTTCGTAACCGTGAGGCAATAAAAGAACAACTCCATTCATCCTTCTCCACTTCTGCTCGGAACAGGTAATAAACTGGTCAATGATTGATTGAGCACAATTGGCAAAATCCCCGAACTGCGCTTCCCAAAGAACTAATGCATTTGGATTTGCCATGGCATAACCATATTCGAAACCCAGCACAGCGTATTCACTTAAAAGTGAATTATAGATTCTGTATTGTCCTTGCGTATCAGAAATATCACTTAGCCTGTTGTAAAATTCATCGGTATTCTCATCCCTCAAAATGGCGTGGCGATGGCTGAAAGTTCCACGGCGAATATCCTGCCCGCTCATTCTTACGTCCTTCCCTTCTTTTAAAATACTTGCATAAGCGAGCAATTCTCCGGTGGACCAATCAAGCTTCTTCTCATTTTCATACAACTTTACTTTATCCTGCAATATCTTTTCTACTTTTCGCAACGGCTTAAAACCATCAGGCCACTGCATGATCTTTTTAAATAAATCCTCCGTCTCTTCTTTAGAAATTGCAGTGACGGGTGATGAATCAAAATCTTCCGCAGTCGCTTTTCTAAGGCTTTGCCACCACATTTCAGGCTTCTGATAATTATATGGCAGGGGATTTTGTTTAATATCGTCTAACCGTTCCTGTAAGTCGCTCCAGTATTTTTTTTCCATGTCTTTAGCAAGATCAGCAGCACCTTCCTCTCCGTGCATCATCAGCCACCTGGTATATACCTCTCTTGGATTAGCTTGCTTATCAATTAATGCATATAAACCAGGCTGTGTAAACTTTGGGTCATCACCTTCATTGTGGCCATGTCTGCGATAACAAACCATATCAACAAAAATATCGCTATTAAATTCCTGTCGATAAAGCATTGCTATTTGTGAAACTTTTACTACTGCTTCCACGTCATCGCCGTTCACATGAAACACGGGAGCTTGCACAACAGAAGCTATAGAAGTACAATAATCAGATGTACGTGCATCATCAAAGTCGGTGGTAAAACCTATCTGATTGTTGATCACAAAGTGCAATGTTCCACCCGTACAATAGCCTTTTAGCCCACTCATTTGTACGACTTCATACACGATGCCTTGTCCCGCCAGTGAAGAATCGCCATGAATTAAGATAGGCAATATCTGATCGTAATCACTTCCATAAATTACATCCGCTTTGCTCCTTGCAAACCCTATCACCACAGGATCTACGGCTTCAAGGTGGGATGGATTAGGAGCAAGTTTAAAATGTACTTTTTTACCGGCAGGTGTATCAATTTCACTGCTAAAACCCATGTGATATTTTACATCACCGCTTCCCATGGTAGTATCCGGTATGGCATTACCCTCAAACTCGGTAAATATTTGCTCATAAGTTTTTCCAAGAATGTTTGCCAAAACATTTAAGCGGCCCCGGTGTGCCATGCCCAGCACAACTTCCTGCACTCCATTTGCCGAGGCGATATTTATTATAGCATCAAGTGCGGCAATGGTGCTTTCCCCACCCTCGAGAGAAAACCTCTTCTGACCAATATATTTTGTATGAAGAAATTTTTCAAACATCACCCCTTCATTTAATTTTTGAAGGATCCGCCCCTTTTGGTCAAGCGGCACTGGCTTATTTAATTTATTTTCAGCAGCATCTATTATCCATTCAATCTTTTTAGCATCATTCAATGAACCGAATTCTACGCCAATGGATTCTGTGTAACACTTTTTTAGGTGTTTGATGATATCCTCAAGCTTTGCCTTTCCCAATCCAACAAATTTCCCCACATAAAATTCTGTTTGAAGATCATCTTCATTAAGACCGAAATATTTTATATCAAGATTTGCCTTCCTGTCTTTCCTTTCACGTATAGGGTTGGTTTTAGCTATTAAGTGCCCTTTGTTTCTATAATCGTGAATGAGCTGATATACTGCAAATTCTTTATCAATCTGTAAATCCTGAATAGGGCCTGGGGCAACCGAAGAACCGTTCGATTTGCCATTACCGGCCGCAAGAGCGAAATCGAATCCCTCAAAAAACTTTCTTAAGTCAACATCAACACTTTCAGGGTCTTTTACAAAATCAATGTATAAATTTTCAATATACGCAGGGTGCGAATTTGTTATGTAGGAAAAATCTTTCATGATGATTGGGAAATAAAAATAATTTTACTGCAAATATCGGTTGTTTTTATCAGATGAATAAGGCCTAAAAGGCGGCTAATTAATATTTTGATGTGCTATGAGTAACTTAGTTGTTAAAAATACAACTATGCCC
>JBBPZF010000956.1:0-2934 GCA_038199105.1 Chitinophagales bacterium
CCCCATGCTTTCGACAGGGTTTGCATCACGATAAGGTTTTCATATTCTGTAAGCTCCTGTATAAAAGTTTTCTGCCTCGAATAATTAATATATGCCTCATCAATAATGATAAGCCCGGGAAAATTATTCAGCAAAAATTCGATTCCTTCACGATTCATATTGTTACCCGTCGGATTGTTGGGGGAACAGATGAAAAGCAACTTTGTATTGTCGTTCGTATTTTCTAAGATAGCATCTACATCAAGGTCAAAATCATCGGTGAGCATTACTTCTTTTATGTCTATATCGTTTATATTTCCACTTACTTCATACATGCCATAAGTAGGCGGGCACACGATTACATTGTCTTTGCCGGGTTCACAAAAGATGCGGTAGGCAAGATCAATCACTTCATCACTCCCATTGCCAATAAAAATATTTTGTGGAGGAATACCCTTTACTTTTGAAAGTTCCTCCTTTAGCTGCCACTGCAAAGGATCAGGATAACGGTTGTAGTCTTCATCTAACGGTGAGCCATAGCTGTTTTCATTTGCATCTAAAAAAACTGAAGCGTCGCCGCTGTACTCACTTCTTGCCGAAGAGTAAGGCTTTAGGTTTTTTATGTTATTTCGTACCAGCTTATCAAGATCAAACTGTTTCATCGTCCTGTGTTTTTAGGCGAATTGTTATCGCGTTCTTATGGGCGTCCAATCCTTCCGCTTCCGCCATCGCTTCTATAGCCGGGCCAATATTATTCAAGCCTTTTCTATTAATTTTTTGAAACGTAATTTTCTTTACAAAGCTATCTACTGATACACCGCTATAAGTGTTTGCCGTACCACTTGTAGGAAGCGAATGATTAGTGCCGGAAGCATAATCACCGGAGCTTTCAGAAGAATAATTTCCAAGAAAGACGCTGCCTGCATTTATGATACGAGCTGATAACTTTTTTGCTTTTTCAGATGCGATTATTAAATGCTCAGGCGCATACACATTTATCAAATCAAACGCTGCCTGTTCATTTTCCATTAAAATAAACCTGCTATTTACAAGGCTTTGATTAACGATTTTTTTTCTCGTCAAAAAAGGCAACTGCTGATTAATTTCTGTGACAACATTTTCAATAATTTCCATGTTAGTGGCGACTAACATCACCTGCGAATCAATGCCATGCTCACACTGGCTTAAAAGATCAGCCGCCACGAATGATGGTACACAAGTTTCATCAGCATAAACAGCTAACTCACTTGGACCGGCGAGCATGTCTATGGAAGTATTTCCCATGCTCACCAGTTTCTTTGCACACGTCACGAAACTATTTCCGGGGCCAAATATTTTATCAATTTTTGGAACACTTTCCGTACCATAAGCCATTGCTGCGATGGCCTGTGCGCCACCCACTTTATATATATTTTTCAACCCGAGCATTTTGGCAACAAAAAGTATTGCAGCGTTTATGTTACCATCAGCACCTGCCGGTGTACAGACAATAATATTTTTACAGCCCGCAAGTTTAGCCGGAATGCCAAGCATCAGCAAAGTTGAGAACAAAGGCGCAGTGCCACCGGGAATATAGAGCCCTACATTTTCTATTGCCACATTTTTTCGCCAACATACAACGCCGGGAGTCGTCTTTATTTTTTTTATTTTTTTAGGAACCTGTGCGGAATGAAATTTTTCAATGTTTTCTTTCGCAATGAGAAGAGCATCTTTTAATGGCTCGCTGATTTCATTTTCTGAACCGTCAATTTCTTCGGAAGAAACTTGCCATGATTTCGGTTTAATTCCATCAAACTTTAGTGAATATTTTAAAAGGGCTTTATCACCATTGTATTTTACATCTGCTAAAATTTCAGAAACAATTCTTTCCAAATCGTGGTGATTCGATGAAGGCCGCTGGATCAATGATGGCCAATGATCTTTTCGGGGGTTTAAAAATATATTAGTCATCTTTCGTCTTGTTTATAGGATCATTTTTTCTATCGGTACCACAATTATTCCTTCTGCTTCAAATGATTTTAATTTTTCAATAATACTCCAAAAATCATTTTCATTTACCACGCTTTGCACACTGCTCCAGCCGCTTTCAGCCAATGGCACTATGGTTGGGCTCTTCATGCCGGGGAGAATGGCTGCAATATTTTTTAATTGGGCATTGGGCGCATTCAACATGATGTACTTGTTATGTTTGGCAGTCTTAACGGCATCTATCCTTAGCAACAGGTTGGTTAGTATGTCTTTTTTCTCCGGCGCTAAATCATGCTTAGATATCAACACTGCTTCTGATTTTAAAACAACCTCCACTTCTTTTAAACCATTCGTAAAAAGTGTGCTGCCGCTACTGACCAAATCGCATATCGCCTCTGCAAGGCCAATACCAGGTGCTATCTCAACCGAGCCGCTGATCTCATGAATTTCTGCATTCACATTTTTTTCATCAAGAAATTTCTGCAACAATCCTGTATAAGATGTCGCAATTTTTAATCCCTGCAAATCAGCAGCACTTTTGTAATCCATACTTTTGGGGACAGCAATGCTCAGCCTGCATTTCCCAAAGCCAAGCCTGTTCATAATTTCGACTTGCTTATTTTTTTCAAACACAACATTTTCTCCGGCGATCCCGATATCTGCAACGCCGTCAAAAACATATTGAGGTATATCATCGTCTCTTAAGAAATATACTTCCACGGGAAAACCAATTGAAGTAGCTTTCAATTGTCTATTTCCATTGTTAAGCTCGATGCCGCACTCCTTTAAAAGTTGCAACGAATGCTCGTATAATCTTCCTGATTTCTGAACAGCTATTTTTAGCATGATGAATTTTTAAAATGAAAAAAGGCTCACTAACCAGTAAGCCTTTTTTTGAAAATATGATCATTACATATTCAACGTCATAGCTTACCTGTTGGTAAAAAAATGATGATGATGTATGTAAATTATTTTATTCATTTGAGA
>JBBPZF010000957.1:0-2329 GCA_038199105.1 Chitinophagales bacterium
CAACATTTTCCAAACCTTCGATTTAAAAGACAACATCCCATTTCAAATTACATTGCAGATTTTTATAACCCCTAGCCCCTAAAGGGGGATAACGTCTCGATTGAAAGATTTAAATGAAAAGTGATTTAAAAAAAAGTATGTTTTACGAAAGTTCGCCGATAATTTTTGCAAATGCAAAGAAGCTCAGAAATGAACCGACTCCTTCTGAAACAATTTTTTGGAGTTTACTTAAACAACATTTTCCAAACCTTCGATTTAAAAGACAACATCCTATTTCAAATTACATTGCAGATTTTTATTGCCATAAATTAAAACTTGTAATTGAAATTGATGGAAGTGTACATCGTGATGAGGAAGTAAAAATCAATGATAAACTTAGAGATGAATTTATGTACTCATTGAATTTGCAAATAGTACGTTTCACAAACGAAGAAGTTTGCAAAAATGGTGAGGTTGTTGTAAAGAAATTAAAAGATATAATTGGCCTATAGAACTAAAAATCGTATCTAAGCTGTAACAATATTTAGTAACACAAAAATTGTAATAAGGATTGGAGCTTAGGTTCCCCTTCAGGGGTTAGGGGTTAACAATATTCATTAACACTAAAAAATCTTTTAAAGGCAGGAACTTAGGTTCCCCTTTAGGGGTCAGGGGTTAAAATGGTATGGAAAAAAATATTTCTACAAACGCTAACGCTCGTGTCCCCCTTCAGGGGCTAGGGGTTAAATACAAATCAATCAATCTTCCATTTACCCATCCTTTTACTATTTCCAAAGGAACCAAAACGCACCAGCCTGCGTTGCTTGTGGAGCTTGAATATTTTGGAAAAAAAGGTTATGGTGAAGCGCCAGCCATCGTGCATTATAATATTACTGTCGATAAGATGATTGAGGATATTGACAGCAAAAAAATATTTTTGGAAAAATTTGCATTCACACATCCTGATAGGTTCTGGCATTACCTGCATCACCTTTTTCCCCAAGATCCGTTTTTAGTATGCGCTCTTGATATGGCCGGGTGGGATTTGTATGGAAAAATAAGCGGCAAGCAATTGCATAAATTATGGAACCTTAACATAGATAAAAATCCGCTGACAGATTTTACTATCGGGATTGATACCGTTGAAAAAATGGTTGGTAAAATGAAAGAAAAGCCATGGCCCATTTATAAAATAAAACTTGGTACGCCGGACGACGTGGTAATAATTTCTGAATTGAGAAAGCACACGTCTTCTGTTTTTCGGATTGATGCAAACGCTGCCTGGAAGGCTAATGAAGCGTTGGAAAAAATAAATATTTTGAAAGACCTGGATGTGGAATTTATAGAGCAGCCACTTGCTAAAGATGATTGGGAAGGCATGAAATTTTTATTTGAAAAAGCACCTTTGCCTCTTATAGCAGATGAAAGTTGCGTTGCTGAAAGCGATGTTGAAAAATGCGCCGGATATTTCCATGGCATTAATATTAAGCTGACCAAATGCAGCGGCATCACGCCTGCATTGCGTATGATAAGTAAAGCTCGTGAACTAAACATGAAAGTAATGGTTGGCTGTATGAATGAAAGTTCAATTGGCTCATCAGCAATTGCACAATTGTTGCCCTTGCTGGATTATGTGGATATGGATGGCCCGTTATTACTTTCAGAAGATGTAGGAGAGGGCGTAAAATTTCACGATGGGAAAATTATTTATAATACACTAAGCGGCATTGGAGTGGACGTACCGCCTTTTTAAATATTATTTACTCACGGCGCTTACCGCTTTCTTACAATATATTGTGCAGCTTCACATACTGCAAAAGCATTATCGTTTTAGCATCTATAATTTCTCCGTTCTCAATCATTTCCATTGCTTTGTTGATATGCATTTCCAGCACCTCTATATTTTCATGTTCGTCTGCGAGCCCACCACCTTCGGTCACTTTCATATCAGCAGAGTATTCGGCAATAAAAAAATATAAAATTTCCGTAACTGAGCCGGGAGACATATATGCCCTGAATACCCTTTGCACTTCTTTTATTTTATAACCGGTCTCTTCTTCTGTTTCCCGTTTTATGCCGGCCTCGGGGCTTTCATCATCCAGCAAACCTGCACATGCTTCTATCAGCATGCCGGTGCTGTTGCCATTGATAAATGATGGCAGGCGAAATTGTTTTGTAAGAATTATACTTTTTTGTTTCGTATTATAAAGCAATATAGTAGCCCCATTACCTCTTTCAAATACTTCGTTGCTTTGTGTTTGCCATTCATCTTTATTATCAAGGTATTCATAAGTAATTTTCCTAAGTGTGTAATGGTTGTCGGCAAGTACTTCTGTTTTTAGAATATTTA